>JBLHWU010000184.1:0-13323 GCA_047629355.1 Saprospiraceae bacterium
TTTATAAACATCTTTTTCCGCTATTTTCCCCTTAAAAATGTCTTCAATAATACTGGTTATTCAAGAATTTTTAAAGAAAAACTATCGAAAAAATATTGTCTAAAAATTTCACCCGATTAATTACTACGCGTTACTTACTGCCGTTGAATTTATAGAAAATAGGTTTATTAAATCGTTTTTTTTACTAAAAATATAAACGTTCTCAATGCAAATTTTAAAAACCCATTATCATGCTGAAGTAAACACTTTAGAAAATAAATCTATTTTCACAAGGCTAGCCACTAGGGGTATCGCCATTCAAGGGAATACCATTTTACTACTTTATACTGCACGATATGAGGACTACAGTCTTCCTGGCGGAGGCTTAGATTTGGGCGAAAATAAAATCGAAGGGATGATGCGAGAGCTTAGTGAAGAAACTGGAGCCAAAGATATTAAAAACATAAAGCCCTTTGGCGCTTATGAAGAGTATCGACCATGGCATAAGCCAGACTATGACATTCAGCATATGATTTCTTATTGCTATACCTGCAACATTAACAAAGAGCTTGGTAGCTCAAAAATGGAGTCGTACGAAATAAAAAATGGCATGAAAGCGATTTGGATTAATATTCATGAAGCCATAAAACACAATAAAAAGACCATGGCAACCAGCGATAAAAAAGGGATGTCTATTGAACGGGAAACTTTTTTATTAATGCTTATTGCTGAAACGATAATTTAACGCGTTACTTAATAACGGTGAAAGAATAAGTTCCCCAACTATCCTCGTTTATTTTGGTCTTAGTTTTTGCTTTTGAAATAGAAGTTATCTATACATAATGACTGTTTCAAAAGTAAAAAATAAGGGCAAAAGAAATACAGGAGAGTTGGGGAAGTTATTTTTTTACAGTTACTTAGTAGTCATTCAAGTTAATACTGTCGGTTAATTTAATTGAGTATTGCGCCCGCACTTCGTTAAAAACACTTTTTTGCTATTAGCAAAAGCCAGCGTAGATAGCAAAAGCCAGCGTAGATAGCAAAGGCTATGCCTGCGTTTTTTGCCTTGTTCAAACACAATACTCAACCAAATTCATCCGACAGTATTAACTTGAATGACCACTCTAAAGTGTTTAATTGATTATTGTGCTTTGCCTAACTATTGAACGAACGGGGAAATCATTTCCAAATCCTTAATCAAATATAACCGTCCGATTCTGATAAGGCATAATCTTATGCTGCAACTGCAAAAAGATAGCTTTGGAAAGTACCATTTTCTCCAAATCTTTACCTTTTCTTTTCAAATCAATTACCCCATCTTGGTGTGAAATTTGAGTAACGCCTTGCTCAATAATTGGTCCAGCATCCAACTCCGCAGTAACGTAATGACTTGTCGCTCCAATGATTTTAACACCACGCTCATAGGCTTGATGATAAGGTCTTGCACCAATAAAAGCTGGTAAGAACGAGTGGTGAATATTAATTATTTTGTGTTCATATTCTGCAATCATATCTTCCGAAATAATCTGCATATAACGTGCTAAAACAATGAAGTCAACATTTAATTCTTTCATTAAAGCAATCTCTGCTGCTTCTTGTTCTTTTTTATTTTCTTTAGTAATGGGAAAAATTTTGAAAGGAATACCAAAGTGTTCTGCAATGCCCTGCATATTTGCGTGATTGCTTATGATAACAGGAATTTCTACATCCCATTCTTTCGACATATAACGTTGCAATATATCGTAAAAACAATGTGATGCTTTTGAAACAAAAACAGCCATGCGAGGCTTGATAGAAGTGAAATGAAGTTGGAATTTCATGTCAAATTTCTGTGCTAAAAGTGTATTGAAATATTCTTTTAGTTTATCTTTAGGAATTCTGAATCCTTCTAATTCAAATTCGATGCGCATAAAGAAAGCCTCTATTTGCCGGTCAACATGTTGTTCTAAATGAAGAACATTTCCATTGTTTTCCTGTAAAAAATCAGTTACTGCTGCTACAATTCCTTTTTTGTCAGGGCAGTGAATAAGTAGTATGGCTGTATCTTTAATTTTATTCATGAAATCTTTTATTTCTGTTGATATTTATTGCTGTTGATATTTAATTTATAGCAGTGAATATGCAATAATTTGTCCGAAAAAAAGACTTCGATCTACTTCAAGAGTCTTAAAATAAATAGGTGACCTTAGATAATCAATACTTTTGACAGCCAATATTTTTTGTTTAAGAATTTTTAAAAATCCTTTAAAAATCGCTTTATTGAATGATTTTTAAAAATTCTTAAACGGAAGATATCCGGGTCTAAAAGTATCAATTATTTGGGGTCACCTGATTAATTACTACGCGTTACTAAGTAGTTATTCAAGTTAATCCTGTCGGATGATTTGGCGATTTTTAAATTTGTACTTCGTTAAAAATACTCGCCATAGCAAAAGCTATATCTGCGTTTTTTGCTTCGTACAAATTCAAAACTCATCCCAATGCTATCCGACACTATTAACTTGAAAAACTACTTAGTAAAGGTGAAAAATAACTTCCCCCAACTCTTCTGTGTGTGGGAGTTGGCATTTCTTTTTTGTAGCATAGCATTCAAAATGGTATTTCTAATTCGTGGAATACTGTTTTTATTTTAACTTGGTGTTTTGAAAGAAATTAGTAACACGTAGTGATTAATCAGATAAAATTTTTAGACAAGATTTTTTTGATAGTTTTCTTTAAAAAAGGCTTGAATAACCCTTTTATTGAAGTCTTTTTTAAAGGAAAATAGGAAAAAGATATTTAAAAATTACCTGATTAATTAGTACGTGTTACTTAACAATATCACTAGGGGGAGGAATCCCTAATTTAAAAAAGCGTAACTTGATGAAAATAGAAAATACACTTCGAATTTTATTACTGCACCTAATTTTCACTTTCAGTTTATCGATTGTTTCGACCGCACAAATTTTAGAATGTGACAACACAAGTTTAGCCGATTTTTATGACCTTTATGGAGGACAAAGTGCCTTTAGCACGCATTCCGTAGCGGCGGTGACGACTTTTATAGCAGTCGAAGAAGCGATTCAAGCGGAGGATTATGCACAAGCGCAAATGCTGATTGACAACCTTTTTGGTACTTATCCAAAAGGCGACAACGTTTGGTGGAATGTCTGGGCGAATCCGACGGGGGCAAATTTAGGTACACCTCATGGCTATTACGGCTTGCGAATGATGGAAGACATCGTTGATTATCATCTCAATTTCGACGAGGAAATGGCGCCTGATACTGCTTTTATGAGCATTGTGCTGGTCGGTTGTTCGGAGGGCATTCAACCCACGACGGAGACCCAATTGCAGAACGGGACTGGTCCTTTTGTGACGAATACGATTGTCCCAGATTTAATGGAAAACGATTATTGCTTGGTTCGACAAACGCTTGATTTATTTTCAAAATATGTAAAGGCGATTACTGTTGGGGAATTGGTCGTGGCGATAGAATTTGTAGAATTACCAGACTTGTGTTTGCCTGTCGATGTATCGAATACGCAACCTTATTTCGCGTTGGGTAGCATGGTGCCCGTTTTTGAAGGACTGAGTGACGAGATTAACAACAATACCGACTGGTTTTGGATTTTGTACCCTTCTCACGTACCTGAATTTCCGACTTTCGATGATGAGGCATTTATCACGGGCGGTATGGGAGCAGACGCCAAAGGTGGACCTGTTTTTATCAGTGATGATAAGTGGTTGGTGCGTAAACCTGCTCATTTGGGGACCGGTGATATGAATGATATTGAACGCAGGGTTTATCTTCCACAGTGGTTGCAGCATGAATTTTTTCACCATCTTTATCGAATTTATCCCGAATTGAATTTGGAAGTCGATGGTCACGATTGGTTCAATCAAGATTTTTGGCCAGATGATTTTGAGGGGCAGTTTGAGCCAGATTATTATGCGGAAACGTTACACAAAAGATTGCAAATAGACTGTGCGCCTTTGGCAAGAAAGTTGATTACCAGAGTTCAAGATGATGCGCAACAATTCTTCAGCGATTTGGCAATGGAGGAATTGATAGGTGCTTATTCTTTGGATGCTGTTCAAAATGATTGGCATGTAGGTGAAATTATTCAACAAGGGAATCTATATTTTTGGAAAAATAGTGCCAACGTCCAATGGCAAGTCACGCCCAATATTGCGGAAGGCAAATTGGAAACAGGACCGGATTGTCCGTGTACTGATCAAGATTTCTTTTTAGAGCTTTACCGAACGGTGGAGGGGGACTATATTCCTGGGGTAGTTGCGCTCAAATTTCAAGGCGAGATTTATAAAAAACGTTTTAATATCCTTCGGGAAATTGCGCCAATAGAAATTGCCTTGGGTATTTTTCAAAGAAAACCTACGGAAAATCCACTTCATACTGGAACCATTATCAAAGATACTGGTCAATTTTTTTGGGAAAACGAAGCGGGTGACCTTTGGTCTTTGACACCGAATGCGGAAGAGGAAAATTTTGCACTTAACAATGATAGTCCGACGCCTGGCGAAGCATTCGAATTAATTATGGTAGAAGATGAATGCGGACTTTATGTATTGGGTTTTAAATATTTGGAAGACTATTATTGGAAGCCCAAACGAGATGAATTGAATGCTACTCCAACCCTGATTAATCCGATTGCTGACCAAGTTTTACAAGAAAATTTTGGTACTTATGCTATTGATGTATCTACCGTTTTTGTTGACTTGGAAGAAGAAGTTTTATTGCTTTTTGCCTCAAGCAATGAATCGGTGCTGATTTCGACTTCACTGAATGGTCAAGAACTTCAGCTTTCTGGCGGAGCAATAGGCAGCGCAATAATTACGGTAACTGCCATGGATAGCAATGGTGGATGTGTGATGGATGAATTCAACGTAGAGGTGATGGAAATTGTGGGCACGGATGATGTGAATGCTGTTGCACCAGTTATTTCGATTTTCCCTAATCCGACCCGAGATTATATTTTTATTGTTGGGGAAACCGCTGGTTTTGGTGTCGCTGTATTTTCAGCTGACCAATCTTTTCATCAGGTGTTTTCTGTAGCCGGCAAAGCAACGCAGATAGATATGCGTCATTTATCGGCTGGGGTGTATTTTGTATTGATTACCGATTTGGATAGTGGAGATAGGAGGTTGGAGCGGGTGGTTAGGTATTAAGGAGTTGATTAGATGCGGTTGTGAAAAAGGGTAACAAGGTACTATTTAAGAAAGCAAATAAAAAGAAAATTATTTGGTTCTTTGACAAATTTCGTGAAACACAAATTTATTTCTGTTTTTACAGAGGGAGTTTGAGGGATAAAACGGCTTTGCAAAAACCGTTTTATCCCTCAAAACTATACCCGCGTTGCCGCAGGTAACGCACACTATTTTTTATTAGAGGTCAAAATTTACAATTCTCTCCCTCCTGATATTTCAAAGTAACGGTCAATCATTTATGAATTAAAGCAGTAGGTTATTAATCTCCGAGTCCTTAATCATGAAATAGAGTTTACACAAAAAGTTTTGTTTTGCATCATTGCATATGTGCTTCATGTCCCGATGTCGAAAATGTATCTATATTGTGCATTCCAACTACTGCGCTCGTAAAAAGCCATCCTTTCCCAGCCGTATTCATAAATAAATTAAGAAATATAGTAACTTTGACTTCAAGTAGGTGACTTAAATTAAGAAGCTTAAAACCAGCGACTAAATTTTCAATAACATTAAAAGTTTTTTTCAATATGCATGCTACCAAGTCTTTATTATTATTATTATTCATTTCATTCCTATGTATTATCTCCATTTTTATTGTGGGGTGTTTTCAACAAAAAACACTCGTAGAATCACCTCAGGTAACAAGTGTAGAAAAAGAAACGGAGGTCGTTCAATCAAAGCCAGCGAATCAAGTTAACCCTGAAGATTGGCCAATCATTAAAGCGCTACCACTAAATCCCGCTATTGAAGCACAAATAGATGTCCTATTGCCCAAGCTAACTTTGGAACAAAAAGTAGGGCAGGTTATTCAAGCAGACAATGCATCAATCACGCCCGAAGAAGTGAAAAAGTATCGCTTGGGGTCTATACTTAGCGGCGGTAATTCGGCACCAGGACCACTTCCTTACGCCGATACCAAATCATGGTTAGCCATGGCTGATAAATATTACAAGGCCTCTATTGACAGTGAAGGTGTTGAGGTTGCCATCCCATGCATTTGGGGAATTGATGCGGTACACGGGCACACCAATCTGAGCGGCGCGATTGTCTTTCCACACAACATTGGACTTGGCGCGATGCGCAACCCAGATTTAATCGAGAAAATTTCAGCAGTGACCGCTCATGAGCTCACGGTATCTGGTCATGATTGGACTTTTGCGCCAACCTTAGCCATACCGCAAGACCTACGTTGGGGCAGAAGCTATGAAGGATTTTCTGAAGACCCAGAGATTGTTAAATCTTACGGAGACCGCATTGTTTATGGTCTGCAAGGTCGTGTTGGTGAAAAAGATTTTATGGGAGATGGACGTGTTATCTCTAGCGCAAAACACTTTTTAGGAGACGGAGCTACAGAAAATGGGGTAGACCAAGGGGATGCTAAAATTAGCGAAGCAGATTTACGAGACGTACACGCTGCGGGTTACTACAGCGCCATACCTGCGGGTGTGCAAACGGTGATGGCCTCTTTTTCTAGCTGGAACGGCAGAAAGCTACACGGTGACAAAGAACTGTTGACGGATGTGTTGAAAGGGCGACTTGGTTTTAACGGATTTGTAGTTGGTGACTGGAATGGTCATGGTCAAGTTCCTGGTTGTACGAATACGGATTGCCCACAATCTTTGAACGCAGGACTTGATATGTATATGGCGCCTGATAGTTGGAGAGGTTTATATGAAAGTACTTTAAGGCATGTGAAAAGTGGAACGATACCCATGACCCGCTTGGATGATGCAGTACGTCGTATTTTGCGGGTAAAAATTGCGTCTGGTATCTTTACCAAAGGAGCGCCGAGTACGCGCAAAAATGCAGGAGATGAAAGTCTTTTGGGTCTGCCTAAAAATAGAGCGATTGCGCGACAAGCAGTACGTGAGTCAATGGTTTTACTAAAGAATAATGGGGGCGTATTGCCATTAGATGCATCAAAAACGATTATGGTTATTGGTGATGGTGCGGATAATATTTCGAAAGCTTGTGGTGGCTGGACGCTATCTTGGCAGGGTACAGGTCATGTGAATGATGAATTTCCGAACAGCCAGTCTATACTCGAAGGTATCAGAGAAGCCGTCAAAACAGCAGGAGGAAAAGTAATCTTCTCCCCAAATGGCGATTCCGAGGAAGTAGCGGACGTGGTGATTGCGATATATGGCGAAGACCCTTATGCGGAGTTCCAAGGCGACCGCAAAAATCTAGATTTTGTTCCAAACGGTTTTGATACCAATATCCTTGACAAATTTCGCAGTAAAGGTACTCCTGTAGTGTCGGTTTTTCTATCCGGCCGCCCAATGTGGAGCAACCCTGAGATAAATAAATCCGATGCATTTGTTGCGGCATGGTTACCGGGTAGCGAAGGCGGTGGTATCTCAGACTTGTTATTTCAAAGAGACCCGTCGTATGATTTTAGCGGCCGTTTGTCCTTCTCTTGGCCAAGTAGTGCCGTGGTGTTCGCAGATGCAGCAAGACAAGCTTCGACTACTTTATTTGAGTTGGGTTATGGACTAACTTATAAAAAAGATACGCTTGTCGGTCAACTTTCAGAAGACGCTGGTTTAGGAAATATAGAGGTCGTTTCCACAGGTAATTTTTTCAACAAAGGCACGTCCGTTAAACCATGGAACTTATGGCTGCATACCGGCGACTTGAACAAACAAATTGGTAGCTTTCCAACCTCTGTTGGCGGGCTGATTGTTAGCAAAACCGACCACATGGCACAAGAAGATGCCTTGCGTATAAATTGGACGCTGTCAGACAACGACCAATTAAGTCTTAGTACAGCTTCACCGAGTGATATGAGTCGTCAAGCGAATGGTGCGGTGGAATTGACCTTTTCCGCAAAATCATTTACAGCTAAGGAGGCGACTGTCAAAATTGGCATGTGCAATCAAGGCGTCGCTTGTGATAAAACCTTGGATATCAAAATCGCTGCCAATGCGTGGCAAGAATATCGGATAAGCCTAAGTTGCTTTGCTGACCTTGGTGTCGATATGCGTAAAGTCGAGACTGCATTTATGGTGATGGCGGGTAAAGGTGTTGATATTGGATTGAGTAATATTCGTTTGGCATCGGATATTGATGCTAAGCCTGGGTGTGATGGAAAGTAGTGGTTTTTTGTTTTATTTGGGATGGGATGGATGAGATTTGTTAGCTATAAATTTAAAAATTGCCTCGCGCTAGCTCAGCGTCGATGTCGGAAATTTCCGACTTGTGTTTTAGCGTCTATGACGCGGCAGCAATGACGAATCGGTTTTTAAAGGAAAACTATCGGAAAAAGATAGTCTTAAAAACCATAGATAATTACGGTCACTTACTCTGGCATTTTAGCGTTAGAGGACTTTAGATATTTTGGCGTTAAGAAATTCGATTTGAAATAGCTAAGGAAAAACCATGTTTGAGTCCAACGTTAGACGGACGAGTTTGGTTTTGACTGCTGGTTCAAATTGAATTTTAGCCTAAAAATAACAAGTCTTGAATTTTTGGTTCTTTTTTTTAAGAAAAAAGAACATTAAGCAATAAACAAGTCCCTACTTTGATAAAGTATCAAAGTAGGATTAGGAACATGAAATTAATAAACTAGATTATTGAGAGGATATTTAGTCCATATTCTTACTTTCAAAATACTCATTATATCAAAATAAATCGCAGTTTCAAAGTAAACAACGGGGCACTTTCAGGAATGTGAATTTATTCTTTCGTCATTCCTTGATAGCAATGTCTTCGCCAAATGATGGATGATAAATAACTAAAAACAGGGTGATGTATTTATTTAGTAATCAGATAAATACAAATCTGTTTTATTGTAAATTTACCGTTTATCATTTGGAGATGAGATTGTAATAGAGTAGTTATTTTAAATTAGACAATCTTGATGTTGTATCTGATAATACAAATCAATCTTTACTAATGTCTTTGAATTCTTGCAATCCAAAATAGAAGCCAAGTCCAAACAATAAGGTAACAACTCCTGCAAAATACGGAATAAGTTCAGTCATTTATTTTTTATTTTATGTTCAATTTTTAATAGTTTTAGGTAAATGGCAAAGCCAAGGATAGAGGGTACCCATAAACCCATAAAAATTGCTCCTTCCCTTTCTCCACCATACCACATAACTTCGGCAAAAATCAGTGATATGAAGGCCAGTAAAAGCATAATAATATCCGTTCTACTTAGTTTTTTCAACATAATTTTATTTTAGTTTTTAAAGATAATGAAACAGATGTAAAGCAAAAATGTTTAAAAATGAGGAACGCGAAATAAGTAAGTTTAGATTTTTGGAAGAGCCGTTTTATTCTTAGTTTTTGCTTTGAAAATGCCATTTATATTGAGATAATGAGCATTTTAAAAGTGAAAAAGGAGGGTGAAATATCTTGTTAACAATCTATAGTTATTTTTTATCGTTACTAAGCGTTCTGATTTATCAACTTTCAAAAAAAACTCGGTGCGATTCCTGTGTCGATGTTTTAAGTTTATAATTTGAAATGAATATCTTGAAACCTTTGACGTGTTTTAGCCGTATTCACTTACGTCAAAGACCTGTATTCAAGAATTTTTAAAGAAAAACTATCGAAAAAATCTTGTCTAAAAAATTTTACCAAATTAATTACCACGCGTTCCTTAATATCTAGTGGTGTAGCCCGAAAATAACTACCTATCTAAAACAAAGGGAGTTTGAGGGGTGAAAATGGTTTTGTAAAAACCGTTTTCACCCCTCAATAACCTTACCCGCCTCGCCGAAGGCGAGGGGCACTATGTTTTAGGAAACTCGAAAATCTTAGGATTTTCTTACTTCTCAAATTAAGTAGGTCGTTATTTAAGGGTTGTTGCACTAAACACCTTTCCTATTCTAACAAAGTTAGGGAAAACCCTGATTTTTAAAAATCCACGTTTATCCTAATGTTTGTAACCGTCTTTTGGTTGACCTTTGCATTGTGTAAATATTAAAAAATACCTACTCTCGATATGGAAGACAATAAAGTAAATAGCTTTATTTCTATTGTAAAACCTTTGGTTATATTTTGTTAAATTAGCAGTATATCCAACGTTTTATTAGTTTCTAATTCCTTATAAGTAGGTGTATTTAATTACCACGCGTTCCTTAACAGGTCATTTAATTTAAAAAAATAACAAATATGAAAACAATAATTTCACTATTAAGCATGATGACTATTCCATGGTTAACCAATGCTCAAATCACTTTAGAACGGCAAGTGATAGGCACAGCAGGAACTCACCAAATTTATGCTGCTGGTCAATTATCATCGACGACTGGGGAACTCATTGTCAACACAAGTATTCAAGGAAATTTTATGCTTACCCAAGGGTTTCAGCAGCCGGAAAAAGAAGATTTTGCAGTCGGAACCACATCGGTAAATAATTTACAAGTCAATTACCAGTTGTTTCCAAACCCAGCAACCGACCAATTGAATATCGACCTCCAAACTGATGGGCGAGTGGAATTGACACTAACGCTATTTAATCTGGAAGGCAGAAAAATAAAAGTGCAATCTATTGATATTCAGTCAGTTGCTAAGGAAAAATGGGATATTAGTAACTTGCCTACTGGACAGTACTATTTGAATTTTTCTGGGCTTAAAAATCAAAATTTTCAAACTGAAAAAATTCAAATAGTTCATTAGTATTTGTTTTTTCCAACCAATTTTTTTAACGTTAAAATTCTTAAATGATGCAAAAAATAATAATTATTACCTTCACTTTTATGCTTCTTTCTATTAGTCTGTTGGCGCAAGCCCCAAGTAAATTTAACTACCAAGCCGTTGCTCGAAATGCCGACGGCGAATTGATGCATAATCAGCCCATTCAAGTTCGTTTTTCTATCATAAATAATGAATCCAATGGAATAACTTTATATACAGAAACTCATACTGAGGTAATCACCAATCAATTCGGCTTATTTTCTCTTGCTGTTGGTGAATTGGCAACCAATGATGATTTTGAGAATGTCAATTGGAGCATGGGTAACAAATATTTAAAAGTAGAAATCGACCCCAACAATAACGGCGGATTCTTTGATTTAGGAGCAATCCAATTGCTAAGCGTGCCGTACGCGATACACGCAAAAACTGCTGGTTCTGGTGGAGGAACTGGGACGCAAGGGAACCCAGGCAACGGCATTCAGAGTACCACTTTTAATAGTGGTCTATTGACGCTTGAATATGATGATGGAACGACTTTTACGACTCCAAATTTGACAGGACCTCAAGGATTAGTAGGACAGGATGGTCAAGATGGAACGGGTGTTTTAATCGTTGGTTCGGTGACTTCTACAAGTAATTTACCCGCTATTTATAATGGCAATGTCGGTGATATGTTTATTACGCAAAATGATGGTCATGGTCATGTTTGGGATGGAACTCAATTTGTAGATGTTGGACAAATCAAAGGACCAGAAGGAGAACAAGGTTTACAAGGAATTGCGGGAACGAATGGAATAAATGGTCAAAATGGAACGAACGGAACAAATGGTCAAAATGGCGCAGATGGGCAAAACGGAAATGGCATTACTTCTGTGATGAATAATGGCAATGGCACATTTACGCTAAGCTTCAATGACGGCAATACTTTTACGACTTCTGATTTAACTGGGTCGCAAGGAAATCAAGGTACGCAAGGTATTGCAGGTCAAAATGGGCAGAATGGTGCCGACGGAGTGAACGGTCAAGATGGTGCAGGTGTCATGATTGTTGGTTCGATTGCTACGGCAGCTAATTTAGAGGTTAATTATAGTGGCAATATTGGTGACATGATTATTACGCAAAATGACGGTCATGGTCACGTTTGGGATGGCAATGGTTGGAACGATGTGGGACAGATTCAGGGCCCGCAAGGACCTCAAGGTTCGTCTGGTCAAAATGGTACGAACGGAATAAATGGTCTTGATGGCAATGGAATTACTTCCGTAAATGACAATGGCAACGGCACTTATACGTTTAATTTCACGAATGGAACAACTTATACGACGGCTGATTTGACGGGACCACAAGGGCTAATGGGTAGTCAAGGTCCACAAGGAAATATGGGATTACAAGGTCCACAAGGAAACACTGGTTCACAAGGGATGCAAGGTATTCCTGGCAATTATACTGCTGGTACGGGAATTGAAATTAGTGGGAATACCATTAATTCTTTATGGGCTGAAAATACCAATGACGTTGTGTTGGCACCTAGCTCACAGAATGTCGGAATTGGGATTACAAATCCAGATGTTCAATTGCATGTAGCTAATAATATTAAGTTAGAAGGTATTATCCCACGATTGGAATTTGAGTTCAATGATGTGCAGGAAATGGAAATTTATTCGAATGGACCTGCTAATATTAATGCCACTAATGGACTAAATATTCGAGCGAATACAAACGGAGGAATATCCCATATAAATTTTTATAATAATGGACAAGTAGGATTGGAGATTACCGATGATTTAGAGGTTGGGATTAGAACTTCTTCTCCAAATGCAGCTTTTCATGTTGTTCATAAATTAACGACAGGAGGAGGAGATTCCAGAGAAGATGGATTTAAACTTCAAAATGAAGGGAATGGTAATAATTATTGGACGATGTATGTTCAAAATGGAACTGGTGATCTCCATTTGCTTAGTCGATTAAATAATCATGTTGGTACTTTCGATGACGTTTCAGGAGCTTATTCAGCTGTTTCTGACAAACGATTGAAGAAAAACGTGGAAAATGAAGAGGATATTTTGCACAAAGTGCTACAACTAGCAGTGTTGAAATATCACTTTTTACCAGAAATAAAATCAGACAAAAAGCACTATGGTCTCTTTGCACAAGACGTCGAAAAGCTATTTCCAGAAGTTGTGAAATATGATAAAAATGAGGACCAATATACGATGGATTATAGTGCGTTTGGTGTGTTGGCAGTCAAAGCAATTCAAGAGCAGCAGCAAGAAGTTGATGAACTTAAAAAGGGATTAGCAGAATTGAAAGCAGCGGTGAAAGCGTTGCAGGAATAAAGTTAAGGAATAGGTTTTCCTTAGGGATTTAGGGCAAACGCACCAAAATTACTCACCGAGTACTTTCTTTAAATATTTGGTATTCATGGATGCGCGATACCGTCTTTTTTGAAGACTTAATTTATCATCCATATTTGTTATTCGATGCAGTGAC
>JBLHWU010000185.1:0-13070 GCA_047629355.1 Saprospiraceae bacterium
TGTAGGCGTCATCGCAAATTTTCTTCTTGCCATCTTCATCCATCCAGTCCGCAACAGGATTTGCACCGCAGTAATATTTATAGGCCAGGTGAACAAAGACTTCATCCAAACCAACGATTTGCGGACGGTAATATTTATTCACCATATGTCCAAGTGCCGTTCGAAAAGCCTCTGGATTGTTTTGGAAGTTATCTGCAATAAAATCAACGGCAACCTTCAAAGAATCAGGAGATTGCATCGTTAATCTATCCAAGTATTGGTCAATTTTTTGAATCAAATAGGGCGTCCGGACGAAACCTGGTTCCTCAAAATCCCAGTTGTCCCAAAAGTGCGCGCGATAAAATTTAAAGCGGTAACTCTGTTCATCTTCCGTCTCTTCAGGCGCAGGTGGAATCGGTACTTCAATCCAGCTATTGATGAGTTTTACGGAGAACATTCCTTTATTTTTAGTCAGCACTTCTTGTTGATGAGTTTCAACATTTGCCACTAAAGTATCCAATTCCTTTTGCAATTTAGCCTTCTTTTTCTCCTCTGTTTCCTGCTCAATTTGCACTCGCAATTGATTCGATTTTGGAATATTTTCGCCCATGTATTTTCGATAATTATAAAAAACTTGATTATCAGGCGCATTGGAAAACGTCAAGTTTTTAAACAAATCCAAGGTATCTGTTTTCATCGAAAATCGCTGTTCGGTAGGTGTAATGATGAACTCAAAAAACTTATTGGCTGGTGGCAATAGCAATAGATAAATACCCGTCGGCAAAGCCTTTTCGTCTTCAAATACAAACTTGCCATTATCTATAAAAGCGGTATCTTGAGAGTAGGTTTTATCCGACCGTCGCACTGCGAGGTATGCTTTTTCTTGGTCAAAATTTTCAACTTCAACCTCAATTTTAAAAGCTTCTTGTGCAATGGTTTGACTTAAAAAGCCACTAATAAAAATTATGGAAAATAGAAAAAATCGTTTCATTAAATTTTAAATTTTAGGAATAGAATTACACTAAATTACGATAAATTACGATAAATAGTTGACCCAAAATAATCGAAATTTTTAGAACCATACGGGCAAGCAAGGACTCTTTTAAGTTTTTTAAACAAAAAATCTCAGCTGTCAAAAGTGTCGATTATTTAAAGTCAAATACTTATAATAACGCAAAAATAGAAAAACAGGTTGTCGAATGCACGGCAACCTCTTTTTATTAACATTATATTAGGTCAGTTGAGTACTCCGTAAACTAAATTCTATTAGGTTTTCAAGGCGCATCGCGCCGACACCGTTTGTAGTAAAGTTGAATTTATGTTTTAAAGTGGCATCGCCACGACACCAATATAATCAACCGTGCCGCCGCGATACGGCTTTGAAAACACAGATAAATCATTTATACAAACAGTACCAAGGCCATGCCTCTAAAATTTAACAAAACTTACTTTACACGGTACTAAATATCGTGTAAAGTAAGTTTTCTTAAAAAATAGAGGCATCGTCTCGACCCCGTTTGTAGAAACAATCGATTTCCGTTTCTAAAGCCGCATCGCGGCGGCACAATGGACTCTATTTGGTGTCGTGGCGATGCCATTTTGAAAATACAACCGCATTTTACTACAAACGGAGTCGTCGCTATGCGACTTGAAAATTTTAACAAACTTACTTTACACGGTATTTAGTTAAACACGGTTTTACTTTCTTTTAAAATTTTGTCGTAATCTTGCGCTATATTTCATTGGGTTCTCTCAAAATCTACCCTAAAATAATCCTAAATTTTAGCTGTAAAAATTATTGCTTTTAACTATTAGAAATATGCTGTACATTTTAGTAACCATCGTCATCGCTTTATTCATTGCCATGCTATTTGTCAATATCTATTTTCGAGTCAAAGTCTTCAAATCTTATAAGGTTTTGGTACAAAACAACGTTGAGTTTGGCGGCGTTCACATCATGAATCGCGACCGTTTGGAAAAAGAAATTCTCCCACGCTATCCACATATGAAAACAGAAATTGAAACTTTTGTCAATCATATTCATTATTCTATAAAAATGGCGTCGGTCTTAGTTTTTTTAATCACTGCATTTGGAGGTATTTTAATGTGGTATCGAGAATAAATCACCTGGTTATATAGCCATATTGTTTCCTGACGATACTTAGATTTTTATGAACACAAATGTTAAATAATTGTTGAAATCTAAGTCAAATTAGCAGAAAAAGCGAAAAAACTATAATTTTCATCTTTCAAAACTCGTTTAAAACCGCTGATTGTAAAATGACGATATGATTGTATTCAAAAAATTAAAATTCCGAATTTTTATCTTGTTTGCCATTGGGCAATTGTCCTATCTATCTCCGCTTTCTGCTGTGCCAGAAAATAATATTTGTAGCTCGGCAACTTATCTCAAAAATGTAAAGAATTGGTGTTCTTCTCCCGCACAATTTACGACAGTAGACGCAACGGATTCTGGGCATGAACTACCGTCCCGATGCTTTACTTCCGCAATGGAACAAATTAACGACGTCTGGTTTAAATTCAAAGCCATTGGCAATATTGTCAATATTTCCGTTATTGGTCAGCTGGCGCGTAGTCCGAAGGGAACTATAAAAAAACCTCAATTTGTGCTATACCAAGGTGACTGTAACAATTTAAAAAAGATAACCTGCTATTCTGACACCAGAGGAAACGGAATTGCGGAAGCATTTGGTTATGATATGATTATTGGAGCTACTTATTATATTCGTGTAGATGGCTGGGGCTTGGATATCGGTACCTTTCAGTTGTGTGTCAATAATTATAATGCCGTGCCTTCTCCTTCTTCCGATTGTTCAACTGCCGTAATCCTATGCGACAAATCGGATTTTACCGTACCAAGTGTAATTGGCGCAGGAAAATATCGAGAAAGTCTGGAAGGTACTTGCTTAATTGCTGAAGAAAGTTCGACTTGGTACAAATTTACTTGTGGTAAAGCGGGGACGCTAACTTTTAATTTAAAACCCATTAATCCCTCCGATGATATTGATTTTGCGGTGTATAAAATGCCGAATGGAATGGACGATTGTAGTCGAAAGTTCCCAGTTCGATGTATGGCTTCAGGTGACCACATGGAATGGTCAAAATGTACTGGTGCAACAGGGTTGAGTACTCGTTCATCCGACATTTCGGAACCCCCTGGCTGTAGTGATTTTGATGATAATTTTGTGGCAGCATTAGGGATGCAAGCGGGCATGAGCTACGCGCTTTTAATTCAAAACGACAACAATACGGGCAATGGTTTTTCCATTGAATTTGGTGGTACAGGCACGTTCGTGGGGCCAAAAGCATGGTTTAAAGTCTCTAAATTAGAAGTACAAAAAGATTCTGTGATTTGGGTACGTGATGTTTCGACGTTCCCCAGTGGCATTGCTAAATGGGAATGGAATTTTGGAGAAAATGCAAGTAAGTCTGGCTCTAAAAAACGCGGAGCACATCAATTTTCTTTTTCAAAAACAGGCAAAAAATCTATTCGTTTGACCGTCGAAACGAAGAACGGTTGCCGAGTAACCGAGGTTAGAACGATTACCGTAAGTGACGCACCGCCACCGCCGCCACCTTTAGTAAAACCTGAGGTTGCTGCTGAAAATCCAAAAATTGAAACCCCAGTTGAAACCAATCTTCCTGACCAAAAAATAACGACTTCTACCGAAGGAATGCCGCCCCTTATTCAGAAAGATACGCTGATAAAACCAGCACCATCTTCCCCCGTTTTGGCGCAAATATCTACGGACGAAGAAGAAACATTTACCACGACAACAACTTCAACTACCACGACTACCGCAACGGAAAAAAAGACCGAAAAAATAACGACTCGGAAAGTCAGAAAATACTGGCGCATCCAACGAGTCGGGATTCTATATCATCCTTCAGATTCCTTTAATATTGCGACTGAACACCTTGAAGTAATGAATGAAATGGTCGGTTTATTGAAAGAAACACCGACCACAATTGCCTATATTGAAGGGCATACCAACAACATTCCGCACAGTACTTATTGCGAAGAATTGTCTGAAAAACGATCTGTTTCCGCCATGAATTATTTGATTAGCAAAGGTATTACTCCTGACCGATTGACGAATAAAATCATTGGAAAAGGTAAGCCGAAAGACTCGAATAAATCAAAATATGGCAGGAAACGAAATCAACGGGTGGAGATTAAGATTTTATATCCGACGGATAAGATTACGGATTAATAAAGGGTATTGAAGTATTTATGTTTTAAGGTGTTTAAGAACGCGAAATAAATAAGTTCTCGCTTCATAAAACACAATGCGCCCTGCCTGCAGCAGCGCAGGGTAGGTTCTTGAAGAAGGAAAGTGGTTTTTAAAAACCACTTTTCTCTCTCAAACTACCCTTGTTAAAACACAACTAAATTTAATGACCAGTGTATTCTGTTAGCTTTCTATAAAAAATTAATCTGCTATTTTATTTAAAACATCTGTTCCAAGCAATCGATTCAACTCCCCATTTTTTAAAACATCCACAAAATTCACCTGACAAAAATACTTTGTCCCATCCTTATTTTTGTCAAAGGCCATCGCTGGTAAATCTGCCAAATCATGCACTTTCGGATAAATTAAAACACTTTTTTTAGCCTCAAAATACTGCTGATACACATACATCTGCCGCAAATCTTCCATGGAAGGCGAGACCCGTTTTAGCACTTTCCACTTGGTATCAATAACTACACTTTTATCCGCAAATTTCACTAAAACATCTGGTCGCAAATACCGCCGTTGCCAAAACGGTTTCTGCTGCTGTCGGCTGACTTGAAAATTCTCATTTTGCACCTTTTTCAACTGTCGATAAATGAACTCTTACCACAACAAATTCATGTCAAACAATATCGCCAAAACGTGATTTTTACCACTGGAAATATCCGGCGCATAATTCAAAATTAACAACCATGCAATATCCAAAGCTGGCGCATATCGCTGTGTTTGACGATGCAATTTTAGTTGCTCAAAATCTTTTTGGGAAACGGTTATTTCCCTTACTTTTGGAAAAACAGCTCTGATTTGGCGCAATTTTTCTACCAAAACAGGCTTCCGAACAATTCTGCCCAAAACCAATAACCCTTTAAAAATCAATTGATTGAGCAAATGATTGTAATCATATTTTTCAAAATCTACCTAAAGACGGTCTTTCTGAACGTGATTCTTCCGAATGTGTTTCGGCACGACCAATCGCCCTTTTAAAATCGGGGAATTCGCCTCCTGCCGCTGATAACTTTTCACCAAGCCTTCCTGCAGCAATCGTTCAACTTCCGTCAAAATATCTCTACATACAAATCCAAAATCGCATTCGGTCGCAACCGCAAACCCGCATGCGTCAAGCTTTCCATTTTTATCAATTTACACTCCCGCAAAAGGTCTAGTAAAACGGATTGCCAAAGCGTTGAATCAGGTGATTTTTGAGCATCTGCTTTCGGCAAAATTTCGATGGTTAAATCTCCTGTTTGAAGGGCGCCGACGTAGTGCGATAATTTGATGCCGTTATGCATTGGCGTGAAGAATTTAGTCGCTTTTTTTTCATGAAAACGAAGCAGATTTTGAAAATGCGCAGCGGTGAAGGTGACACCATTTTGGGTATCGCCGATGGATAAAGTTTGATGTTCAAAAACGGAAAAACTCCGATAGCTCATCCTATCAACACGCAAGTAACTCGGATTTGCAATCCGAGAAGCCTGCCCTTCGAATTTCCAATCCGAACCATCACCAATAGCAGTATTTTTCTTCATATTACGCTGTCATCTTTTGTTCGGGTTGAAAACCCGAAGGACTACTGCTCGGATTGCAAATCCGAGTTACTTGCATGAGGTAAAAATTTTCTAAACTCAGGATTTAAATACGTAAATGGATAGTCTTCCCAATGCGTTACCAT
This sequence comes from Saprospiraceae bacterium, assembly GCA_047629355.1. GTDB lineage: Bacteria > Bacteroidota > Bacteroidia > Chitinophagales > Saprospiraceae > CAYUNA01. The sequence goes on from JBLHWU010000185.1 coordinate 5,905, forward strand.
TTTAGCTTTCACTGGATTATTTAAAAAACACCAGATTTTGCGACTCAATTCCGCTCTGTCAGTTATTCGGTGGTCATAACTTTCTCCCGCCCAAAAAGAAACGTCGATGCGTCCTAAATATTTATTGGCTTGTCGGGCAGCATATTTTTTAAAACTGGCCATTATTGTTGTCAATTGACACTCTAATTTATAAAAAATAAAATGAATGTGGTTCGGCATAATGTTGTAGCAAATCAATTTGTAGCGGTCATTGTTGAAATGACGGAGAGCAGAAATCACAATTTCAGTAATTTCTGGGTCTGACAACCAAGTCGGACCGCTTGTTTCATTATCCAATAAATCGTCGTAAACGCCAAAGTATAATTCGTGCATTTTGCGCAGTGCTCGCTTCATTTCACCAGAGCGCAAGCCTTTTTTAAGCAGTTCCGCTTTTTTGAGTGTTCGGTCTATTTTCAATTGATTCACTTTGGCTTGAGGCAAACTTCCATATAATCGAACGGTCATCGAAAACACGGAATTGTCAGGCTGCCAATGTAGTAAATTTCGTTTATAGTAGTTTGGATATAATTGCTTTCCCATCGGTTTAGGTCAGGTTTTTGGTGTTTTTAAAAGTTGTAAAAGCAGCTATTTATAAGAACAAAATTATGCAAAAAAAGAATTTACTAAAATATTGTGTCAATTAACTTAATAATTAAATTTTTTGTATTAATTTAAATACGTTATTTCTACTTTAAGACTCTTAAATCTGGTGCAAAAAAAAGGGAGTTTGAGGGAGAAAAATGGTTTTCTCCCTCAAGCCTCTCTCCCCATTGATAAAGAATGAAACAAGAGTCTTAATGTAGAATTATCTAAAATTGGCTCTACGGTGAAAAGTGTGGGTCAATATGAGAAGCGAGAAAATCGTAAGATTTTCGAGCTTCAAAAAAAACAGTACGCATTGCCTACGGCAATGCAGGAGGGGAAAAACGGTTTTTGCAAAACCATTTTTCTCCCTCAAACTCCCTTTGTTAAAACTTACCCACAGTTTTCACCGTAAGTAGGTGCCCTAAAATTAAAAAAGAAAACTAAATTTACATTTAAAAACAACTCAAAATGAAAGAAAAAAGCAACGTCAGCCAAGACCTACAAAACGAATTAGACGCTATTCATCAAGAAGCATTTATGTCCGAAGCACAGCGCAAGAAGAAGCTAATGATGTGGGGCATTCGGAATTTATTATCGGCAGCTTTAATTTGGTATTTTTGGGAAGCAACATGGATGAAATACGCGCTGTGGGTGATTATTCCTTTGTCTTTATTGAGTTTAGGGATGATTTTGTTTTACAATAAAATTGTGAGTAGTCGGTTGGAAAGAGCGCAAGGAAAGGTCGATTCTTTGGAAGAAACAATTCAGAGTGCGAGAGAGGAGGATTAGATAGGAGTATTGTAAAATCAATGTCTTCGCCAAATGATGAATGTTGAATTATAAATGATGATGAGTTGAAAACAGATTTATGTATTTATTTAATAATCAGACAAATACAAATCTATCTTATTGTAAATTTATCGTTCATCATTTATAATTCATCACTTGGCAAATACATTGTTGAAAACCTGCAAACTAAGTTGTTTTAAATTTTATGAAGCGAGAAAATTATAAGATTTTCTCGCTTCATAAAAGACACTCCCCTAGTGAAAACGATTCATTAAACGAGATAATCCTTTTCATAAATCCGTATAAAGTCCGCTTCCGTCAATTCCCCAATCTGTTTCAGTTCAAAAATCTTTTTCTCCGCCCATTCACTCGCCATTTCGTGGTCAAAATTGGCAAAGACGTCCGAGCCCTCATATTTTTTTTGTTTTGATAAAATCTGCGCCCAAAACCAGCCCAATTTTACCAAAATTATTGAAAAAATACTCTTGCAACAACGGAATAATTTTCTTTCCAAAAAGATGCCGCAAATCCGCCAAAGTCGCAATATTTAAAAAGTAAGAATGTCCCAAACAATAGTCACTATCCAGTAAAATTTCGATGCGTTGATTAATCGCCGTCAGCAATTTTTCTAAATCAACACCCGCCGCTACGGGATGTGTCACCAAGGAAGGAATCAAACTCGGATTCGGCATTTTTTCAATAAAATCAAACCGCCGACGCAAGGCTACACCAAACGCTTCCACGCTACGGTCTGTCGTATTCATTGTCGCCAAAATGTGCAAATTTGGTGGTATTTAAAACGTCTTTTTTGAATAAGATAAGGTCACTTGCAAAGCTTCTGAAGCCCCAGCTCTCTTGCCTTTTTCAACTAAAGTAATCAACTCACCGAAGATGCTCGCGACATTCCCCCTATTGATTTCATCAATAATAAAAAATGTACTTTTCTGGATATTTATTCTCTAATTTTGCTGCTTCCCAAGCCGATTTTGCCTGTTGGCAAATGCGTTTAAAAACACCATCTTCCACTTCATATTGTACATTTCCATCAGTCACAATCGGTTTAATACCTTCCATAAAATCTTCGTAAGCAAACGATTGATGAAAGGTGACAAAACCAATTCGCTCCATATTTTGAAAATGCTCAAAACGATCGCGCAAGACAGTTCTTTCTTCTAAAATTAATTCAGAAAGTGTCCGATTTTCTAAAAATAGACAGCGCATAATTGACCGTTTGAAAAGTTTTCCCAGTACCCAGCGGTCCGTATAAAATTAAATTTAGCGGATGATGCCGCGGCTTCAATCGCGCATAATTTTCGGTAGGTTCGTTGACAACATCTTGTTTCTCAATTAAGTTTTTTAACTAGTCAAATTGCTGTTTGGTTGCTTTAAAAGTTGAACCCAGCAACCCTGCATAAAATGCTTGAAAAGAAGCAAAATTTGGTAATATCTCCTCTGTAATTGGTTTATTCCAAAGGTTATAATCTATCTTTAAATGAACGCGGTCATCCAATTCTGGTGGCGCTTTATAATAGTCTTTTTCTATTTTTAAAACCTCTATTTCAGCTACTGCTGAAACAATCGTTGCCAAGGCATAACACCCTGCATTCTTTCCTGCTTCCCACAAAATAACTTGATCGCCCACCTCCATTTTTGACTGATGCGCTCTCACCGCTGCTGTCCGCAACGCCTCTGTCCGTAACACCTCTTACAATCGAAAAACTTTCGGATTGCTTTGGAAAAGCCAATAATTGGGTGTCTTTTTTATCATTTTTCCTCAAAGTTTGTTTTTCACAAAGCTCAACTCACAACTGATAATATAATCCGTTAATTCAAATAAACCGCTACTTCCTCTACCCCTCGAATTTGCACATCAATATGTTCTTTCACCGTTGTTGCTAAAGACAGCCCAACATAATCCACTCGAATTGGAAACGACTTGTGTTTTCTATCCACTAAAACGGCGACTTCAATCTTCTTCGGCATGACTTCCATCAACGGCTTGGTCGCATAAAAAATCGTCCGCCCGGTATTCGCTACATCGTCTATCAAAATAATGACTTTATTTTTGACTTCTTTTATGGGCATTTCCAAAATTATATCCTCCGATAAAGGCTTCGCAGGATTGATTTGGATGCGGGTCACGGTGATTTTTATGTCCGTGCGTTCCAACAGTTCTTTAAGCAACAAATCAGCGAAATGTAGCCCATTATCATTGATACCTGCGAGGATAATTTCCTTTTCAGAATAGTTATTTTCCAAAATTTGAATAGCCAATCTTCGGACTTTCTGACCTATTTGTCGTTCGTTTAAAATCTGCATCTTTTAAGTATAAAGGCGTATTTTGAAAAAAACATTTCAAATCTACCGCATTTAGAATAATTCTAATTTGTCGCGAAACTAAGCGTTTTTTCAAAATCTTACCTAAAAAGGTTGAAAAAATTAGCGTATTTTCGCTAATTTTCCGATTCAAATCGAGTTAGGAAGTAGATAATAAATAATCTTACATTTTTTAGCGTATATTTAGTCAATATTTTTCACTTTAAAAATGCTCATTATATCAACATAAATCGCACTTTTTAAGCAAAGACTAGGAACGAAAACGCGCGCTCAAAAAAGTAACTTTATTTAATTCGTGTTCCTTAATCGAAAAAATCAATTAATCGAAATCAATCGTATGGGACTTCAACAGATAATTTTTGCCATTGTTACCATCGCTGCGTTTGCATATGCGGGTAAGCAATTCATGGGCATTCGCCGCAACGTATTACTTGGAAAGGACGAAACCGTTACAGGCGATACTTCAGAACGTATCAAAAATGTGCTACTCATCGCTTTTGGACAAAAGAAAATGTTCAAAAAATGGATTCCTGCGGTACTACACCTATTTATTTACGTAGCATTTTTATTTACGCAAATTGAGTTGATAGAGATTTTTATCGACGGATTTGGTGGCGTTCACCGCTTTTTCGCACCGATATTGGGTGGACTTTATACTTTTATAATTAGTTTTATTGAAGTATTGTCAGCGGGTGCATTTATTGCGACGATTATCTTTTTGTGGCGTCGAAATATGTTGAAATTGCCACGTTTTACCTCTGCGGAAATGAAAGGTTGGCCGTTCAAAGATGCCAATTTGATTTTATTTGCAGAGATTATCTTGTTGGTCGGTATTTTCACCATGAATGGCGCAGATACCGTTTTGCAAAGCATCGACCCAGAACATTATCCTGATACAGGCAATTTGGCGATTAGTAGTTGGTTTGGCCCGATGGTTTTTGGCAATTTTGACCAAGGAACATTGATTGTATTGGAACGCGCGGGTTGGTGGTTGCACATTTTGACGGTGTTTGCATTTTTAAATTATTTGCCAATTTCTAAGCACTTACACATCATCTTGGCGTTTCCAAACACCTTTTATGCAAAATTGACGAAGAAAGGGCAAATGGAAAACATGCCAGCAATCATGAAGGAAGTCAAAAGCATGATGGACCCAGATGCGGCATTTGACGAGTCAGCAATGGAAGAAGAATTGCCAGAATTTGGTGCAAATGATGTGATGGGATTGAGCTGGCAAAACGTTTTATCCGCTTATACTTGTACGGAATGTGGGCGTTGTACATCAGAATGTCCTGCTAATATTACGGGCAAAAAATTGTCTCCGCGAAAAATCATGATGGACGTGCGTGACCGAGCAGAAGAGATTGGAACGAACTTGGACAGCGGTGATTTGCAATTTGTAAAAGAAGAACTGCGATCAGAAGCGACAGTATTAACTAAAGACAACTACCATGATGGAAAATCATTGTTTGACTACATTACTAGGGAAGAGATTCACGCTTGTACGACTTGTAATGCCTGCGTTGAAGCTTGTCCGATTTTAATAAATCCATTGGATATTATTTTGAAATTGCGCCGCTACGAGATTTTGACGGAATCAGCGGGACCTTCGGATTGGTTGCCCATGTTTAATAGTATTGAAAATGGTGGTTCGGCTTGGGCGATTGCAGATGATAGAGATAAGTGGGCCCAGGAAATGATGGAAAAAGAAGGGTAGAAGTTTTTTTTCAGAAAAGGGTTAAAGCTTCTAAAAAAGACTTTAAAAATGGAAACGTTACCAGTCTTGAAGATTTAGAAGAGATCATGAAAAGTTGGTGATGTTCAAAAACATTTGTCAAACCTATATTTCTTTAAAAAAATAGTTCTTTGACAAATCCCCTAGAATAAAATTTAAATACAGTCCCCCCTTTTAAAAAAAAAAATTATGAAAAAGGTACTTTTTTCCACTTTGTGTTTACTCGTTTGGCAAGTTGCTTCGGCGCAAATGCCAACGGTCGAAGAGATTTTAAAGGAGCAAAAAGAAAAGAAAAATCGTGTTAATGAACGTGATGCGGACACCTATGTAGTCGATTCCGTTTATTGCTTTTTACATAGTCCAGCGTCAGGTATAGACAACCCAGTAAATCGAGCTTACAATTTAGGTTTTACCGCTGAAGGACTTGTTTTTGAAAGTTTGGAGCAAAATTATGATGCAGATAACCAGATTTGGATAAACAATCGCCACACCATCAATACTTATGATGGGAATGATGGTTTAGTGGAAACGATTAATGAAATTTGGGACGGTGCTGGCTGGATAAACGACAGTCGAATGCTGAATGGTCTGAATAACGATGGCGATATTGAGTCCATTATCAATCAGGTATGGAATGGTAGTGATTGGGAGAATACGAGTCGTGTCACCTTTACCTATAATGCCAGCGGTGACAATGACAAACTCCTGAATGACCTTTGGGAAGACAACGATTGGGAACCTGATTTTCAATTTTTTTACGCCTACAATACGGAAGGTTTACTGATTGCCAGTATTTTTCAAAAATGGGATTCAAACCTTGGAAATTACGCGAATATCAATCGAGTTTTCCGATCTTATTTTACTGGAACGGAATTGATTTCGGAAGAAACAGCAGAAATTTGGGATGTTAATTTATCAACACCTGATTGGTTAGAAAGCAGTCGTTTAACATTTGAATATGATGGAGATGGCAATCAATTGTCGCGCCTACGAGAGTCTTGGAGTACTGCGGAAGAAATTTACGTGAACGCAGAACTGATGGAAGAAGGTTACGATTCAGAAGGCGATAATGTCTCGTCCATCATGAAAATCTGGCAAGCAGAGGAATGGGTAAATCAAGGCAAAATCGACCGTGAATTTGATGAAGCGAGCAATTTGACTGCCTTTTATTTTTCTTTTTGGTCGGGTACAGATTGGATAGAAGCGAGTCATTGTGATTTTTTTTATACCTTGACAATTGTGGATAATGTGACAGAAGTAGCACAGAATTTAGATTGCAAAATGCCGAATCCATTTGGCAACGGTCAAGCTATTTTATGTAAAAATATGCCTCAAAATGAAGCATTTGATTTAATAATTTATAATTTAAATGGTAAAATGATGACTGCACAACCTTTTAACAATCAATTAGATGTTTCTAATTTTTCAAAAGGCATTTATTTTTTTACTATTGAAAATAAAGGAAATATCGTTTTTAGAGAAAAAGTAATTGTTGATTAAAACATTTATAGCGATTGGTTTGAAGTTTAGTAACGGTAAAATAATAAGTCCGCCATCTGGCAACATTTATTTTGGTCTTTTTCTCCACTTCGGTCGAAATGACAAAAGATGTTTACTTTTGAAATAGGAGTTATCTCTACATAATGACTGTTTCAAAAGTGGAAAATAAGGGCAAAAGAAA
>JBLHWU010000186.1:0-13061 GCA_047629355.1 Saprospiraceae bacterium
ATGATTTCTATATCTTGAAAATACGGCGATTTTTTTAATTCTTTTCCATACAAATCTCCAAGAATAACTCCGATTTGTGAGCGTTTTTTGTATTTTAAGTTATGAATTAATGCCTGCGTACGCCCTCCTTTTTTAAAATAATATAAGCCAGCAGCCGCTTCAATTTTCACTCTTCCCCAAAATCGTTCAGTGAATGCATTGTCCTTTTGAAGATGAAAATTAGTCTTCGGTAATTTTAATTTACAGGAAAGGCAAAGCCATTGGTCAATTGGTGGCGTTTTGTAGTTACAAGCAAGACAAAGTTTTGGATAGAAAAAATAGAATAGGGAATAGACGGAAAAACGAACTTCTTTCCAAATGGAATTGAGTAATTTCTTCATAGTTTTCTGTTTGGTTGTTTAATTTTACTCGTCAAATATAACAATATTTTTTCAAAAAAAAACGCCTGCCCTACAATGTAGGACAGACGTATCAAAACAAAACGAAAAACCAACTTTAAACAAGTCTTTTTTAGTGAAATCGATTAAATAACTTCAACTATTTCACTTACACCCTTCTAACTCATTTTCGTCAATATTTGTTTCAACTAAAATGTTAAAAAAATATTAATATACTACTAGAAGGAACACACTCAAAGAGTGGCTAAATTATTTTTTCACGAATTAAATTTTGGAGTATATTATAAAAACACTTCAAAGAAGAAGTAGTTTAGCAAAATACTATTTTCCTGCTTTTAAACGCACAGGCAAATCGATTATTTTACCATACCGATTGATTTCTAAATCAACTACATCGCCTACTTTTGCGCTGCCTACAATCTCTAGCAATTCTGGCATAGAACGGACTCTTTGCTGATTCGCACCGACGATGACATCATTTGGCAATACACCTGCATACTGCGCTGCACCACCATTTGTCACATTATCAACCAGCACGCCTTGCGAAATATTCAAACCCAATTCTGTCGCATCCTCACTCGTCATTTCTGCAATATTGATACCCAGAAAACCTCGTTCATAGCTACCGTTTTCAATAATATCATCAACAATATTGGTTACGACATTCACAGGAATTGCAAAGGAATAGCCTTGAAAAAATCCTGTTCGTGTAGCAATCGCAGTATTAATTCCCAACAAACGACCTTGTACATCAACCAATGCACCACCACTATTTCCGGGATTGACTGCTGCATCCGTTTGAATAAATGATTCAATAGCCGCACCTTCATTGTCTTGAATAATGTCAATATCTCGACCTTTCGCACTGATAATCCCAGCGGTTACCGTTGATTTTAATTCCAAAGGATTTCCTACCGCTAACACCCATTCACCAATCATTGCCTTTTCGGAATCTGCGAATTGTAAAACAGGCAAATTCGTCGCTTCTATCTTTAAGACAGCTAAATCTGACTGTGGATACGTACCCACCTTACTGGCAGAAAATTTTTTATTATCATACGTTGTCACCTCAATTTCATCCGCAAATTCAACGACATGATTATTGGTAACGATGTAACCGTCCGCTGTATAAATTACGCCCGACCCTGTTCCTTCTTTCGGCATCTGATTCCCAAATGGGCTGCCAAAAAATAAGTCGCCACCAAACAATTGTTCCCATGGATCATTAGAACGTTGTTGATTACTGACTTTCTTTTGTACTTGCTTCGCGTGAATATGCACAACCGCCGGCATCGCAATATTTGCCGCTTCTTTAAAGTCAAAAGGCGTATTGTTGACAACAGGTGCTTTGTTGATGTTATTAACTTCTTTAGAAAGAGAAATTTTTTGTTTTTCTAAAGAAGTATTACTTTGCAATAATTGCGAGCCGCCTAAAGTGATAAATCCACCCATCATTCCAGCGACGATATACGAAATTACTTTTTTCATATTTTCGTTTAATTAATAGGGAAGTCCCTGTGTTTAGAAATAAATCTTGATTATTGATGTTTAACTTTGTAAAAATCAAATATTTTTAAAAAGAATTTTCCTTAAAAAATTTGACTGACAAAATTCATCCATGTATCTTTCGCAAAGTAAACGAATGAGGTTAAAAAAGGCTACACCGAAAAATGTCTTTTAACCTCATTTTAACTTGTTTTAAATTTTTCTAAAAAAGCCTCAGCGATTTTTTAAATTTTAAATTTACGATGACTGACCAAATTATCGACGACGTGGGAATTGAAATACTGCTAAAGCCAGAAACGGATTTAGAGCAGCAAATTCTATGTGCGCCTAATTTTCGTAAAGGTCTGCTTTGGGGACTTCCGCGATATGGTCATCCTGAAGGACAGATTGTCAAACATATTCAAGAGGTTTATGAAAATATTGAGCAGCTAAATATTGATGTTGAAACTCGTAGAAAATTGCGATTAGTTGCGCTCATTCATGATACTTTCAAATATGCGGAAGACCGAAACAATCCGCGAGATTGGTCGAAGCATCATGGAATTTTGGCTCGACAATTTGCAGAAGATTTCATTGACGACAAAAATTTGTTGACAATTATCGAGCTGCACGATGAAGCCTATTTCATTTGGCGATTATTCGCGTTATACGCAAAACCAGAAATAGGAGAGGAGCGGTTGCAAAAATTACTACTGCAGATTGATTCCAATTTGGAACTCTATTTTCTATTCTTCAAATGCGACACGCAGACCGGCGATAAAACCCAAGCTCCCCTGATTTGGTTTGAAAGAATCGTGGCGGAACTTAAATCCGTCAAATAAAAATGCCACTCCGACGAATCGAAGTGGCTGCAATTTTCAATGTTAGCTACCACTCAGATAGCTATGGTACGTTACCTCTGAATGAAAGAAACCTTGATATTATAGGTTCTTCCTTGCACTATATTTTCAGTTCTCACTTCTTGACGGTCTAATTTGCTTTTCACAAAACGCTTCAAGTAGGAACTTTTCGCATCTATATTGGTCAATTCAATTCGGTTCTGTTTATTTACGATAAAACTAATCATCACATCTTCTTGCAAAATATTATTCTGCTTTAATTTTGGATTCTGAACAAAGTAAGTTACATCAGAGCGTAACTCCTTATATGTAGCACGGGCAACTTTCGCAGATTCATGTATTTCTGGTGTTTTGTTGTCTGTAATATTAGTTGCTGCAAGATTGGTAGTTGCAAAAATGGCGATAGCTAGGGTCGAAATTAACAAACGGAATGATTTCATGATTCTAAGATTTTTAAGTTTAAAAAAAGGTAATTTTAAATATGGACAAAGATTTGCCCGGTCCATTGGTGCGCAATGAACTTATTTTATGGAGTTAATGGTTCGAAAAATTTTTAATTAATAGCTTTATGATTTCAAAAAAGCTACTTTAATTTAAAAGAGCTTCATTTTCTATCTAAACGAAGTGTATTATAAAAGACACATTCTTTTTTCAGTAGTTGCAGCAAAGATGCGGGATTTTTCAGGTTGAATCCAAATGGAAAAGATGAAACAAGGAGAAAAACCGTCGAAAGGAAGCAAATTATCGTTTTGTTAAATTTATGGAGGTAGATTTTTTTATTTAAAAATAAAAAAAGGAAGTGGCACTTTAAAATGCAACTCCCCTTTTGAAATTAAATTAATCGTAATCGAACGATTGGATTATTAAGATCTGAATTATTTATTGTTCTCTCCTTTTTTTTTCGCTTTCTCATCTAGCTGCATTGGATTTTCCCTTTTTCGATTGTTTCTTTTATACAATTCAAAACGATTCATTTGTTGACGTGGTGGATAATAATTGTTTCCAGTTTCAACGTCTGCTGTTTCCAAAAACGGGTCAAGCATAATTTGTTTCACCTCTTGGTCAAACACAAATACCTTAGTCACTTGGGTATCATTCATTCTCCAAATTTCTGCTGGAATACGTTCAACTTCTTTGTCTCCATTTAAAAATTCAAATTCGATAATCAATGGCATTACCAAACCTCCAATATTTTCAAAAGTCAATTCATAGAAATTTCTACCAGAATTCAACAATGATTTTTCGTCACTTGACAAATTATTATAATATTCCTGATATTCTTCTTTATCCAAAACATTAAAATCAAGTGGGTCATAATCCGTATAAAAGTCTCGCAAATCTTTATCAATTTCATCCTGTGTTTGCGCGATGAATTCTTGATTACGAGTTTCGCCAATTCGCGTAGGCTGAATATCACGTTCTTTTTTCTTCGCAATACTTTCCACTTCTGGGTTTTTAGAATCTAACTGAATCCACTTTACATTATTAATAGCGATGTCAACATGGTCAGTTCCATAAAACCATCCTCGCCAAAACCAATCCAAATCAACACCTGACGCATCTTCCATCGTTCGGAAAAAATCTGCAGGAGAAGGATGCTTGAATTCCCAGCGTTCGCAATATCGTTTGAACGCATAATCAAAAAGCTCACGCCCTAGAATTGTTTCGCGCAAAATATTCAAAGCAGTCGCTGGTTTACCGTACGCATTATTTCCAAATTGAAAAATACTTTCTGAATTGGTCATAATTGGTGCAATCTTGGTCTTGTCACCTTTCATATAATTGGTAATCAAAGAAGCTGGTCCTCGACGTTGCGGATAATCCCGTTCCCATTGTTCTTGTGCCAAATATTGAACAAAGGTATTTAATCCTTCATCCATCCAGGTCCACTGTCGTTCATCTGAATTGATAATCATTGGAAAATAATTATGTCCAACTTCATGAATAATTACCCCAATTAATCCATATTTCGTCCTTTTGGTATAGGTACCATCTGGTTCAGGACGACCACCATTGAAGCAAATCATTGGGTATTCCATTCCAATTTTATCAGTATGAATTGACCAAGCAATAGGGTAAGGATAGGGAATAGTATAATGAGAATACCATTTTAAAGTATGCGCAACTGCTTTAGTTGAGTATAATTCCCAAAGTGGATTACCTTCTTTTGGATAAAGTGATGCAGCTATTGCCACCGTTCCATCAGCTTGTTTGACCGCCATTGCATCCCAGATAAACTTACGGGAAGATGAAAAGGCAAAATCTCGTACATTTTTTGCCTTATATTTCCAAGTCTTTTTACCACTTGCCTTACTTTTTTCAGCCTTTCTTGCTTCTGATTCAGTTATTACAAATACTGGTTTATCAAATGATTTTTGCGCATTTTCCCATCGCTTTTGCTGTTCTTTAGATAAAACTTCCTCCTCATTTTGAATCATTCCAGTCGCTGCAACTACATGGTCAGCTGGTACTGTAATGTCCACTTCGTAATCTCCAAAGGTTAATGTAAATTCTCCTCGTCCTAAAAACTGCTTATTTTGCCATCCTTCATTATCTGTATAGACAGCCATTCTTGGGAAAAACTGCGCAATTGTGTACAGATAGTTGTCTTCATCTTCAAAATATTCATAACCAGAACGTCCTCCAATCTTTGTGCGGTCATTGATATTATACCACCACTTGATTTGAAATTTATATTGCTCACCAGCTTTCAACGGTTCTTGTAAATCTATCCGAAGCATCGTCTTTACTAAAGCTACATTCAAATCATTTCCATCCATATCTTTTATAAAATCCAACTTGAATCCACCGTCAAACTCAGGAACTAATGTCTTTAGTTCCTTTAAAGTCATGCGTTCTTTTATCTTAGTCTGACGAATTTTATAGGTATCGCTATCCTTTGCCCGCATATTTTGGTCTAATTGTACCCATAAATATTCTAAAGCATCCGGTGAATTATTGATATAAGTAATGGTTTCTTCTCCATAAACCCTTTGATTACTATCATCCAGTTCTATGTTTATTTTATAATCAGCCTTTTGTTGCCAGTACTGATGACCAGGCGCACCTGCAGCATTTCTATAAACATTGGGCGTTGGTAGTTCCTGATATAACTGCCGAAATTTATTTTTATTTATGGATTCTTCTTGTCCAAAACTGCTTAAAATACAGCAAAAGAGTAGTGTAGTTAATAGCAAAATTCGCTTCATTTCTAATTTGTTTTATCTTTTAATTAATAACTAAAGTTTGAAAGTGCGCAAAGATACGAGATTGGAGACTCTAAATTCGTCTTTGTGTATACCAAGTATGGATAATTATTAGACAAAATGATGTTCCCCGTGGAACATTGCTGCAAGAAAGAACGCCTCTGATTCATCTTAATGAATCAGAGGCGTTACTTGTATTAGTAATTAGTTAAAAGAAAGTCCTTAAATAGGTCGAAATTAATCCCAATTGGTATCGAAACCTTTTCTCTATTTGCTAATATAGCCAACCTTTCTGGCACTTCAAGTTGCTTATTTAGCACTTTTTCAACATCAGGAAGAAACTTAGTTGGGTGTGCAGTCTCTAAAATAATTCCTTTTGAACCTTCATTTTTACTTTGATAGTCTTTTAAAGCAAGATAGCCAATAGCACCATGAGGGTCAATTTCGTAGTTATATTGAGTAAAAACTTCTTTCATTCCTACCTTTGTTTGCTCATCATTATAACCATATCCTACAATATCTTCTGTCATGGTGTTCCCCGTGGAACAATAAATATCTAACATTCGAGCAAAATTAGAAGGGTTACCAACATCCATTGCGTTGCTTAATGTAGCTATGCTTGGACGTGGTTGATACGTTCCAGTTGATAAATACTCAGGAACTATATCATTCATATTGGTTGCCGCAATGAATTTAGCGATAGGAAGTCCCATTTGTTTGGCAAATAAACCAGCAGTCAAGTTTCCAAAATTACCACTTGGGATACAGAAAACGACATCGTCCTTATAGTTATTCAACTGCTTAAATGCTTCAAAATAATAGAAAGACTGGGGGATTAACCGAGCAATATTGATAGAATTCGCTGAACTTAATCTGATATTCTGGTTTAACTCTTTATCCAAAAAAGCTTTTTTTACCAATGCTTGGCAATCATCAAATGTTCCGTCAACCTCTAAAGCAGTAATATTATGTCCAAGCGTTGTCAATTGTTTCTCTTGCAGATTACTAACTTTCCCAGAAGGGTAGAGTATCACAACTTTTATACCTGAAGTTTTGTAAAAACCAGAGGCTACCGCCCCACCAGTATCTCCCGAAGTTGCAACCAATATCACCAATTCTTCCTCATTTCCTCTATTAAAATAACTCATCAATTGTGCCATAAACCTAGCACCAAAGTCCTTGAATGCTAAACTTGGCCCATGAAAAAGTTCTAAAACATACTTCTCTTCATCCAACTGTACGATAGGCGCTGGAAACGTAATCGAATTTTCAACAATCATTTTCACATCTGCATCAGAAATTGCACCTTGAAAAAGCATTTTACAAATTTCAATTCCTATCTCTTGAAAAGAATAGTCCTTCAAGTTTCGAATAAAATCTTTAGATAATTGCGGAATTACCTCTGGCATATATAGACCATTATCTTCTGGCAATCCTTTAAAAACTGCCTCTTTCAGAGAGACAAATTTTGATTTACTTTTTGTGCTATAAAGTCTCATTTTTAATAATTTTAAATAACTCTATAAATAAATAATGCTTGAAGTACAACCCCAAGCATTATTTTTAACATTTTATCGCTCCTTCATGATTGATAGGGGAAACAAATAATTCGTATTCAATTCCAGCATCGTGATAAATTTTCTTCATTGCTTCACCAACATCTTCTGCAATCAAACTATTTTTACTCAACATAAAAATCGAAGGTCCAGCTCCTGATATACTACCACCGAGCGCACCCATTTCCATTGCTCCATTTTTGACAGCATCAAAATGAGGAATCAACTTGGAACGCTGTGGCTCAATAACAACATCATTCAATGAACGTCCCAATAATTGTTCGTCACCTTTATACATGGCTACGACCAAACTAGCCAAGTTTGCGCTTTGCTGAATCATCTTTGATAACGGGACAGTATCACTCAATATATTTCGAGCATTTTTTGTCAGTATTTCAATTTTCGGACAAATGACTGTGGCATACAAGTGATTGAAATGTGGGAGTCGATGTAAATCTAATGTCTCACTATCTCGAATCAAAATCATACCACCAAGTAAGCTTGGCGCAACATTGTCTGCATTGCGTCCAGTCGATGCCAACTCTTCACCATCCAAAGCGTATTTTAACAATTCGCGTTTCTCCACTCGCTGCCCCAATAATTCATTGATTGCCATTACGCCACCAACTGCACTTGCCGCACTCGAACCGAGTCCACTACCTAATGGCATTTTTTTATGAATCTCAATTTCGATTCCTAACTTTGGTTCATTCAATGATTGCATAAAATTATATGCAGACAAACCAGCCGTATTCTTCTGAACATCAAGTGGTAATTTTTTTCCACGCGTACCAGTGATTCGCTTAATCGTTAAACCTGGCTTATCTGTGAATTTTGCTAAAACTTCATCACCCGGTTTTTCTAATGCAAAACCTAAACAATCAAATCCAACACCAACATTACCAACTGAAGCTGGCGCGAATACCTTTATTCCAGGATTCATTCTATTTTGTTTTAAAAGAAGTAAGAGGTCAGACCACTACGCTGTCAGAAGTCAGAACAAACAAACGTAAATTACTGACAATCAAACACTTATGAATAATGAATTTCAATAAAAACATAACTAACTGGCAATCAATTAGTTAAACCAACTGATTTCCAATTGTAATAATTTCTGCAAAAACACCTGCCGCAGTTACCTCTGCACCTGCACCCGGACCACGAACAACCAATGGTCGCTCTTTATACCTTTCAGTCGTAAACACAATCATATTGTCACTTCCACTCAACGAGTAAAAAGGATGACTCGCATCAACAGCATGCAAATTAATTGACGCTTTTCCATTTTCCAAACTCGCAATCATTCGCAATACCTTCGCTTCTTTAGCAGCTGAACTTCTCAACATTTCAAAATGTCCGTCTGCTTTCTCCAACTCCACAAAAAACGCTTCAACTGTTTTTGCATCACGAGCTGCGTCTGGTAAAATATTTTCAATTTCTACTTCAATAGATTCTAATGGCAAACCAGTTTCCCGTGCAAGAATAATAATTTTTCTACGCACGTCAATTCCTTTCAAATCAATTCTTGGGTCAGGTTCGGTGAAACCACGCTTGCCCGCTTCTTTCACAATGTCACTAAATTTAGTTCCTTCTTTGAACGAATTGAAGATAAAAGACAAGGACCCCGATAAGACTCCTTCAATTTTCAAAACCTCATCACCCGAATTCATCAAGTCACTCAACGTTGAAATAATTGGAAGTCCCGCACCGACATTCGTTTCATATAGAAATTGAACGCCGCGTTTGTTCGCAATACTTTTCAGTCGTTGATATTGAAGAAATGCCGAAGAAGTTGCAATTTTATTTGGGGTACTTATCGAAATGCTGTTTTCTAAAATCGTTTCATAGTAGTTCGCCACTTTATCACTCGCCGTATTATCAACAAAAATAGTATTTGATAAATTCATATTTTTCATGATGGAAACAAATTCGCTCACCTCTGATTTTTGCTCCGCTTCCTTCAATTGATTTTTCCAATTATTTAAATCAATACCGTCTGCAGCAAAAAACATTTTTTTAGAATTCGCAATTCCGACTACTTTAACTTCCAGACTTTGTTTCTCTTTCAAGTACGCCGCCTGTTTTTTAATCTGCTCAATCAACGTTCCACCAATCAGACCAACACCAACCATGAATACATGTAATTCTTTCGTATCTGATAAGAAAAATGCTTCATGCAAAGCATTCAAAGATTTCGTCTCATCCGAACGCGGAATGACTACAGAAATATTTAACTCACTCGACCCTTGTGCAATTGCCACGATATTCACCCCATTCTTTCCAAGTGCCTGAAAAAGTCGTCCAGCAATCCCAGGACGGTATCTCATATTTTCACCAATAATCGCAACGACGGATAAATCATTTTCCACCTTAACTTTATCTATCAAACCTTTTTCTATCTCATATTGGAATTCACTTTCCACTCGCTTCCTTGCTCTATCCGCAACTTTAGGCTGCACCGCAAAGCTAATCGCATTCTCTGATGACCCTTGAGTAATCAGCACAATATTAATTCCAGCTTGCGCCAAACTATTGAATAGTCGTGCTGCAGTTCCCGGAACACCAAACAAGCCGCTTCCCGATAAAGTCAGCAAGCCAATGTTATTAATCGAAGAAATTCCTTTAATTGCGTTACCTTTCGCGTCTTTCTGGTTTGAAATATACGTTCCGGCAAATTCAGGGTTAAAAGTATTTTTAATATAAATCGGAATATTCAATTTCAAAGCAGGCTGCAACGTCGGTGGGTAAATCACCTTCGCGCCAAAATGAGACATTTCCATCGCTTCCGCATAAGTCATCGACGGAATAGTAAATGCTTTTTTCACTTTACGAGGGTCAGCTGTGAGTACGCCATCTACATCTGTCCAAATCTCAATGTGCTGTGCGTTCAAACCAGCTGCGATGATTGCCGCAGTATAATCAGAACCGCCGCGTCCCAAGGTCGTTGTCAGTCCACCTTTTGCGGAAGCAACAAAACCAGTTACAACATGCACCTCTGGATTTTCTCGATAGTAATTTTCTATCTTTTCATATGTTTTTTCAAAATTCACATTGGCACTGCCGAAAGTCTTATCTGTGATGATAATTTTTCGGGCATCCAAATAAGCAGCATTCACTCCTTCTTGTTCCAATAATTTTGCAATAATGAAAGAAGAACTTCGCTCCCCAAAACTCAAAACATAATCCATCGTCCGCAAAGAAGCCTCTCGTACTAAGAAAACACCGTATAGCAAATTTTTCAGCACCTCATGGTTATTCGCCATTTCTTTCGCAACTTTTTCCTCCAAGCTACCTTCCAATAATTCTTTGATGGCGTCTTGATGGCGAGTAGCAAATTTTTCAAAAATCTTCAAATAAGAATCATCGCCTTTTTCCGCCAACGTTCCCATTTCAATCAACTGATCCGTCACTCCGCCGAACGCAGAAAACACTACCGTGAATTGTTCGCCACTGGTATAATATCCCTTGAGGATTTTTACCAAATTTTTTATACGTTCAGGTTTGGAGACTGAAGAGCCACCGAATTTTAAAACTCTCATAAGAGGTGAATTTCTGTTTGTTGGAAAATAAATTTGGTAAGGACAACAAGATGCGATTAATTTTGCATCCATTTAAAAGAAGTGCCAAAAGTATTCCATTTTTTATTAATGGGAAAGTTTTGACTAAAGGAATATTCAATAAAACAGTGCATTCTCGTTTTTAATTATAAAAATACCACTTGTAATCAAATTTTGAATTCAAAATAAGCATTTAGAAATCGTAAGCACTAAAAGAAGAAATTATAAAAATCTAAGGAATCGTTCTAAAAACAGTGTATCGCAACAAAACTTCCAAAATCAAAAACAACAAACCCATCATCGCAAAACCATAAAATTCTTCACTATGTCGTTTTATTGTCGTCACTTCAATTTCTGTTTTTTCTAACCGATCAATCTCCGCATAAATATTTTCCAAGCTTTTATCATCCGTTGCCCGAAAATATTTTCCACCCGACATGTCTGATATTTTCTTCAAAAGTAGTTCATCAATTTCTACTCTTACTCGCTGGTATCTTAGCCGCTTGCTGGTAGGATTCACTGGATATAATGCCTCTCCTTTTGTTCCCACACCAATTGTATATACTTTTACGCCAAATTCAACAGCAATTTCGGCGGCAGTCATCGGCTGAATATACCCAATATTACTAACTCCATCTGTTAACAGAATAATTATTTTGCTCTCCGATTCACTGTCTTTGATGTGATTAACTGCCGAAGATAAACCCATTCCAATTGCTGTACCTTCACCAAGGATTCCAGCTTTCGTTCCTGCCAAAAACTCTTTAACAACGCGATGGTCAGTTGTCAGTGGACACTGCGTAAATGCTTCTCCACCAAAAAGTGCCAAACCAATTCGATCATGTTTTCTACCTTCTACAAAATCAATTGCCCCTCGCTTACTCGCTTCCATTCTATCTGGCGTCAAATCTTTGGCAAGCATACTATAGGAAACATCCAATACCAAGAAAATATCAATTCCTTCCGCCTTAATCTCTTCTTCTTTCAGCGTCTCTTGAGGTCGCGCAATTGCAATCACCAGCATGATAAACGCCAAAGCCCGAAGGATTGGCAAGATGCCCCGTAACTTTCCACGCCAAGAATTCAACGCTGAAATCGAGTCCAGATTTGGCATTTTTAAAGTAGGGTAGTGTTGCTTTCTTTTGAAAAAGTACCAAGCCCCAATTGCTGGCAACAACAATAGCAATCCAAAAAATTCTGGATTTAAAAACGATATATTATTAAAAAAAAGGAACATTTATTTTAGTTATTCGTGATTGGTTAAATGGAAATTTCCTGTTCGAACGCTCTTCCACTATTTTTTAATCACAATTGTTTTTGAGGTTTTATCATACAAAGTTTGCACTCTTTCTTTATCAAAATAAAACCAGAAATTGGCGAAGAATAAAAAGGATTCTGATAATATTTTTACAAACCAACGAAGCGTCGATTTTAATAAAGAAATACTTTCTCCTTCCAAATTAGTTACTTGCAAATCTAATATCATTTTGCCAAAAGTCGCTCCTTTTTTAAATTCTGCGAAAGCAAAATAAACCCAAGAAAAGACGATGAAAATTCCCAATCCAATATAAACCATCTCCATTTTAGGCGATGCAATTGTCTCTAATGAATAACCTTTTACCAAAGTAACGATACCAAAAAACACTAAAAATAGCATGGAAAAGAAAAAGAAATCCAGTAATCTCGCCGCAAACCTTTCCCAAAACCCAGCATAAATTAACTTCTTTGGATTGGTCAATTCTTCCAAATTATCCGTCACCCGAAATGTTTGTTCTACAATATTCATGGAGTTTTCACTACTTCGCAATACGTCAACTTTACTCACTTCTACCCAAATTTCATTCGCGCCAGCTTGCGTTTCTCTAACCAAACTTGCCGCTTTTCTGTAAGAATTTTCCAAAAAATCAGGCTCCGGTTCTGCTTTCGCAAACTTTACCAAATCCGATTTTTGAAACAATTCACGCAAGCCCATTTGTATGTTATCCGATAAACCTACAGA
>JBLHWU010000187.1:0-12946 GCA_047629355.1 Saprospiraceae bacterium
ACATTCATCCGTGAAGAATAAATCTATTTTACCTTCATTCTCCAGTGTAATTAATTCCATTAAACGCTCTTTTTTTTGAGCATATACTTGAGCATCAGGTTGTTTTTTTACCCTTCGGCGGAAGCATTTTCATATATATTTAAGTTTTTTAAAAAACGTTGTAACGTTTTTTTACTTAAATCTATATTCATCTTGGACTTTATTTGACCAACTACTCGATTGAGGTTTTTCGGTTCATTTCCTACTAATGTCTTTACCTGTTTGACTTGTTCTTCGTCGGTACTTTTCAATTTAGGTGGACGACCCCGCCCAGGCTGCAGTTGAAGTGCTTTTACACCGTTTTTCTCCCATAAGCTGAGCCATTTATAAATACTGTGTTCGCTAACTTTGAAAAGAGTTGCTAACTCTTTTACCGTATTTTTTTCATGGCTTAGAAGAATGCAGTGGCATTTACGGCGATACAAATGACTTTTACCTCTTCGGTAACCTTTTTCTAAAGCACTCTTTTGTGCTTCTGTCAATTTTTCGATAAATCTATTTTTTCGGCTCATGCCGCAAAATAACAACTTATTTTTAACTTATTTTTGTCTGAGTACTTACTTACTTAGGGTTTTCTTACTTTTTTTAATAAAACTTACTTTACTGGGTATTGAATTTTCTGAATAGGTTTTTTTTTACATCTAATTTATATTCTAGAAAGACCATACATTTCTTTGTTTTGAATTAAAATTATGTAATTTTACAACTAAGTTTTTTACTAACGTAAATTTTAGTCAATTCTAGTATTTTTACTCTAAGTATTTCTTGATTTTAATCAAAATCACCTATTTAATAATAAGCTTAATCAAATCCTAATGATTTGATAATTAATTATTTACACAAACAAATATTAACCATACACAATGAAATCCTCCTTCAAAACAATGGTGCAGACGATATTGCCTGAACAGTCCGAGATGTATTTTCAACTGTGGCTCAAACTTATTTGGAAACTCAAGCCAAATACCATCCAATGGTATTTAAATGAATATGCCAAGCGCGAAAAAGACGTTTTTTTTATCCAAATTGGGTCAAACGACGGTTTTTTGGGAGATCCAATTTATAAGTTTATCCGCCGTGACCAATGGAGTGGTGTGCTTATCGAACCCGTCGAATACCTATTTCAACAGTTGAGAAAAAACTATACACCTATTAATAATGACCTTCGACTGAGTTTCGAACAAGTCGCTATTTCTAATGAATTAGGGCATAAAGACTTTTATTACGTTAAGGATTTTGAGGTGACCGAAGAACTTCCCGTTTATTTAAATCAGCAAGGTTCGTTTAACAAAGCGCATTTGGATGCAGTTAAACAACAGTTTCCAAAAGTTGAAATTGGGACGGTGGCTGTACCTTGCAAAATGGTATCTTCTATCGTTGAAAAATATCAACCAAAGCGGATTGATTTAATTCATATTGATACCGAAGGGCATGATTTTGCAATCGTTAAATCTATTGATTTTCAGCAACTTCAGCCTAAAATGATTTATTTTGAACATCGTCACATGACGCGGGCGCAACGAGATGAATTAATTGCAATGTTGAAGTCACAAGACTACGATGTTTTGGAAGAAGAACATGATACTTTTGCGTGGACGACGGCGGAAGTGGCGGTTGATTATGCGAATATGGAAGGGGTTTTGACGACTGCTTAAATCTTGATGTTTTTGTGTATGGTTTTTATGGAAAATCCGTTTTAAATGTAAGGGCGCGTACCTTTGTGGTCACTCAATGTTTTGATTTTCAGTACATTGGGCGACCACAAATGTGCGTATAGTTAATTTAAAAGTCAAGTTATCATATATATTATACCTCCTCTACCGTTATTAAGCTTTTTCTTTTTACCGCAAGATAAATTTGCGCACTTCCTTCCCTTCTTTCGATGAAATATCCAAAATGTAAGTTCCTTGCGATAAGTTCGTCAAGTCCAATTGAATTGTCCTTAAATCCGTTGAAGTTTGATGCGCCAATTTTCCAGAAAGTGCATAGATTTTAATTTGAAACGGCGCAGACCATTCATCATTGACGCGTAGATTTATCCAGCCATCCGCAGGGTTTGGATAGAGTAATAATTCGGAAAAAGCAGCGGCATCTGCTGAGAAGCTATCAATCCATTCCTTCAAAGCTTCGATATAAACTTCATCTATTCTATTGCGTGCCAAAGGCGGCATTCTGTTTTCTGTCAGACTGGCATCTCGAATCCAAATCTCCGACGTTTCATGCGAACCTGGTTGAACAATCAAGTTTCCTTGGTTAGAAGCAGGACTTTGAGTCGGGAAATTTATCATGTTTTGCAACTCTAAGGGGAGCGTATATCGGTAATCTAGAGTCACCATTGGCACACCGCCAAGCCGATGACAGGAAGAACAATTGGAGTCCAAATAGGACCGAATACGAACTTCTAAATCTATGGATTCATCATTTATTGGGTGCGATTTTAGATAGCTTTCTGGATTGCCAATATCGTGTCGAAAGACGTTGTGTTGATTTAAAAAAGCCAGTTGATTCATTGTTTCTCCCGTTTCTGGATAAAACAAATCACCATTTAACTGGTGCGTTTTTACACCCAAAACATAGTTCGCATTATCCGTATGGCAAGTGAGGCATTGGGAACGGCTGGGGTATTCCCAAGTTTGTGTGAAAGCTAATTGACCGTCTTCAAAAATCTCAAAATCTTTCGACGTTCTACCACCTTGGAGGAAGGCTTCGGTGCCTGCGTCATTCCATTTATAAGTCAGTCCATAACCTTTGCCATTTTTGCCCATAATGAAAAAACGAGTCTCTAGTTTGACTATTTCCCCGTTAGGGTCAGTTGTGATTGGCAGGTCAAAATGTTTGATAAAAACGGATCCTTCTGGAAAATCCCACTCTTCCAACGCTTTAAAATTAATTTGTTCTTCAGGCGTATCAAATGCGCCGTTATTTGGAATTGCCATCCATCGTTTCTTCAAGGCACGGTCAGACCAAAGCGGCGAATTGGTGCGGTAAGGAATGATACCAGGGCTGGTCGTCAAGTTTTCCATATCTGTAAAAACGCCTAATGTGGATAGCATAGCTGGCGGTTCTGGAATGTCTGCTTTTTGAATGAGTCGAAAAATCTTTCCTTCGGCAGCAAAATTTTCTCCCATTACTGTTATCAAAATTTGACCATCAGGCATTGTATTAATGCCTGTAATACCTGGAGATTCGGGGATTTCAACAGGCTGACCACCTAAGTTGGGTAATAAAACCTCCATTTCTGGCATACTTAATCCATTCACATCTGTAAGGGTCATCAACTTATCAGAGTTATAATCTGCAAATAAATACTTGCCATTTAATTCAGGAAACTGAGTCCCTTTATAAACACTTCCGCCAATGATACACGAGGTAAAGGAGCGCTCAAACTCATAATAAGGTGGCTGTTCTTCCCCAATAATCTCATCAGGTTTTTCATGGTCATCTGATGGGCGAGTACCTTCCATATAAGGCCATTGCATATTTTTACCTTTGGAAATAATATTGATTTCTTCCCGCTTATTGCTACCTGTATCACTCAACCAAATTTTTTCGGTGTCAGCGTCATAAAACATTCCGTAAGGACTGCGCAAACCAATAGCATAATATTCTTCTAAATGATTACCATCTGGACTTAGCCAAGGATTGTCATTCGGAATTGAATATCCTTGAGAATAAGTATTTCCCCAACCTGCGGGCGGCGTATCATTGGCAATCGGTTGTCGAATAATCGGGTGACTTCGGCTTGGGTCATTGTCCACATCAATACGAAAAATGCCACTGAAAAATCCACCATCTAAGCGTTGGTTGGAATCAACCTGGTATTCATCGACGCCTTCATCACCGAGAGAAATATAGAGAAATTCATCAGGACCAAAAAACATTGCTCCACCATTATGCCAGGTGCTTCGGTCAAATTGTTGAAAGAGAATTTCTTCCGAGTCCTCGTCAAAAGTTTCTGTTTGAGCGTCCCATTTAAACTTTGAGAGTCGATTTAAACCTAATTCTGACCATACATCTGCATCTGGTTTGGTACGATAAAAGATGAAAATTTCTTGTTTGTCCGGAGCAGTTGAATCGCCAAATTTTGGGTGCAAAGCAATGCCGACAGTACCCGATTCTCCTTTTTTGAAAGCTCGATCTTTAATATCTAAAATCAATTGTCGTTCCTGTGTCTCTATAGAAACTCGCCAAACTTCCCCTAATCTACAAAGCAATAAAATATCTGTTGAATTGGGGAAAGGAATGATTCGTAGTGGATCTAAAAACGTTTCGTTAGGCATTGGGTCTTCTAATTCCCAAGTGCCGCCGGGGGAAGATTCAGGAAAAATGCCATTGAAATAAGGCCCAATTGCTTCAGGTGGCAAAGTTGGAGCGAAGAAAACGATTCCAATAAAGCCTAATAAAAAAGTAATAGATTTTAGCATAATAAAAAATGACCGTCGTTAATGAGAATTAAGTAAGTGTTTGGACTGAATTAAGTTTAACTTAATTCAGTCCAAGCACTTACTTAGAACGCATTTATCAAATAGAAATAGCAGCAAATGATTTTAAGAAAATCAAAAGTAATATTAAAGTGAAAATCATCTTGCAACAGCTCAAATTTTAACGTTAGTTTAGCATACAAATATTAAAAAACATCTACTTTGTCAGCAATTTTCTAAAACGACTTATTCCTACGGATGCATTCTATAAAAGAATCGCTTACCTTGTTCCCAATCGGGGATTTTAGTAACGATAAAAAATAACTCCACCATTTAGACAGGGCAAATTTTCCTCATTTTTCACTTGAAATCAGTCAAAGTATCAACAATTATCCTTCTTTCAAGTAAAAACTGAGAAAAATTATCCACTGTCTAACTTGTCTAACTTGTCTAACTTGTCGGACTTATTATTTTATCGTTATTTAGGAACGCGAATTAAATAAATGCAGATTCTTGACAGGATATTTAGTCCTCATTTTTCACTTTAAAAACGCTCATTATATCAACATAAATCGCACGTTTAAAGCAAAAATTGAGAATAAAACCTCACTTCCAAGAATCTGCATTTATTTATTCCGCGTTCCTTAGTAAGTTTTCATTCAAGTATTTTGAAAATTTCTTGAATCCTTCGGCGTGTAGACTTCAGTCTACGCGAGTGCTAATTTATCTGGCGTAGACTGAAGTCTACACACCGGAAAGGCAACAAAAGAAGACTTCAATGAAAAAATATACGCTACTATTTTATAGCTTAATCTTGGGTTTTACTGCATTTTCGCAAGTAAATATGGAACTTGTTGGGCAATTGACTTATCCTGAACGACTCAATGACATTTGGGGCTACGTCGCACCTGACGGTACAGAATATGCGCTCGTTGGG
The DNA here is from genome assembly GCA_047629355.1 of Saprospiraceae bacterium. Classification (GTDB taxonomy): domain Bacteria; phylum Bacteroidota; class Bacteroidia; order Chitinophagales; family Saprospiraceae; genus CAYUNA01. Next base: position 5,398 of record JBLHWU010000187.1, read on the forward strand.
ACGCTTGAAGGCACATCCATTGTTAGTCTTGCCGACCCTGCAAATCCTGTGGAGGTGGCAAAAATTAACGGTGATGAATCCATTTGGCGCGATTTGAAAACGTGGAATAATTATGCTTATGTAACTACGGATTCGCCTTCGGAAGATGGTTTATTAGTTATTGATTTATCGGAATTGCCCAACACGGTGAGTTCTTCTAATTGGAAGCCATACTTACCAGAATTGTCGATTGGAACAGATGAAGATACCCTTTTTAATTGCCATAATATTTACATTGACGAGTTCGGAACGGCTTATTTATCGGGCTGTAATCTCAATGAAGGTGGCGTTATTCTGGTTGATGTAGCGACTACGTCAGGGCAACCGATTTATGTTGGGGCGATAGAAGCGGTCTATTCTCATGATGCCTATGCGCGTAATAATTTGTTGTATTCTTCCGAAATTTTGGACGGACGATTTAGCATTTTTGATGTGACGGATAAACTTGAACCCATCAAATTAGGGGAGCAAAAAACACCTTTTGAATTTTGCCATAACACATGGTTATCTGATGATGGAAACACGCTTTTTACGACCGACGAACGGGCAAATGCTTTTACTGCTGCTTATGATGTGAGTGACCCGACGGAGATTCGGTTTTTAGATGCCTATCGACCCGCTGCGACTTTGGGAACGGGTGTGATTCCGCATAATGTTCACGTTTTAGGGGATTATTTAGTGATTTCACATTATTCTGATGGCTGTATTATTGTCGATGCTACGCAGCCTGATAACTTAATCGAAGTTGGTCAATACGATACTTTTTTAGGAACAGATTCTGGTTTTAATGGGGATTGGGGTGCGTATCCATTTTTGCCGTCAGGATTGATTTTATTGAGTGATATTTCAGGAGGATTATTTGTTTTACAACCTACTTTTCAACGGGCGGTCTATTTGGAAGGTAAGGTGACGAATAGCGTAACGGGTGTAGGAATTCTGGATGCGGAAATTATGATTCAGTCGGATATTTCCAATTTTGAAAAAACAGATATTGTTGGAAACTATAAAACAGGACAATTAGAAAGTGGGACGTTTTCTGTGCGTTTCAAGGCGATTGGTTTTTATGATAAAATAGCGGAAGCGACGTTAGAAAATGGAGAAATTACGATTTTAAATGTCGAATTAGACCCCTTACCGCAATTTGTTTTCAATGGAAAAGTGCTTGACCAATCCAATCAAAATCCGCTCGAAGGCGCAATCGTTTTAATGGAAGGTACGGAGGTGAATTATGAAACGCAAACGGATGCTGAGGGGAATTTTGTAATTCCTGATATTTATGAAGGCGATTATACTTTATATATTGGATTGTGGGGGTATGAAAACGTTGGCTTATTAGGTCAAAATATCACAGGGCAGAGTAGTCAAACGTTTGAATTGCAGCGAATTTACGAAGATAACTTTAATATAGACTTGGGTTGGGAAGTCAGCAATACCAGTGACCGAGGCGAGTGGGTGCGTGGTATTCCATTGGGTACAACTTGGAATAACCAACCTGTACAAGCAGGGGCAGACACCGAAGATTTTGGTGACCGCTGCTGGGTGACGCGCAATGGTCAAATTGATGGAAAAAGCGGGGATATTGACAATGGGGAAACGGCAATTACGACACCAAATATGGACTTAACGACTTATTTTGAACCAACTTTATCGTACCGTCCGTGGTTTGTGAATATACCAATTGATGATGAATTTCGGCAGCCTGATTCAATGTTTGTGACAGTTAGGAATGGCATCGAGGAAGTTGTTTTGGAAGTGATGGAAGATTCGCGTGGAGAATGGCGAGAAGCGCGAAATTTTAAACTATCTGACTATCTTGAAATTACGGATTCAATGACGGTTTCTTTTACTGCTTTTGACCGCTTTTTGACAGATGATATTGCAGATGCAGGTTTGGATGATTTTCGAGTATCGGATGAAATCAGCTCCGAAGTTTTTGTTTTTGATGATGAAAATGTGCAGTTTGGCGTCTTTCCAAATCCATTTTACAATGAATTTATCATCGCCTATCAATCTAAGTTTCCTTTTTCAAAAATGGAAGCTATTTTGTACAATGCAGTTGGTCAAAAAGTAGACGTTTATACCTTGACGGAAACGGCTGGAAAAATAACGATTGATGTTAATTTGGCGGCGGGGATGTATTTTTTAATTATGGAAATTGATGGAATAAGGAGTGAGGCGTTGCCTATTCAGAAGGGAATTTAGAATGAAAATAAAAATAGTTGCCGTGTTTTTAATTTGCATTTTGATTTTGATTAATTTTTTATTAGAAATTAATGATTTAAAAAAAAATGTCCCGATTCAGCAAAGATTTTATAAAATATAGCTTTGTCACTCTGCTAACAAATATCCTGTTTTCAATTTTTACTGTTATTAGGAATCTTACTTTTGTCGTTCCAAAAACGCTATGTCTTATATTTAAATTCAAAAAAAAAATTAACTCTTTTTGTATTATCATTTGAATAAGAAAAAATAGACCACGTATTACATCATTGAAAATCATGAAAAGTATTTATAAATTAAAATCATAATTGTTCGAAGAAAAGAAAAAATCAATCGTTAAACGAACTCTAACATTAGCGATACTTGCGGTAAGTGTTGGGTTCTTGATTTCAATAATAAATGCTGGTTTTGATTGGAGAACTTTGATGTTTATACTTCCTATTTCAGGAATTGCTATTTTTTTTGGATTGAAACAAGGTTTGAAAATGAAACAGGAAGCATGGGAAAGCTATGAAATAATCTGGGATAAAACGACGATTAAAAAATCTCAAATCCGAACCAAAGATATTTTATTCGGATAGCGGAAATTATAGAAATTGTCGATAATAAAGGAGGAGTTATCATTAAAACTGATAAATCTTCGAATCTAATTTTTATCCCGAAGGAATTAGAAGATTTCAATGAATTAATTGATGAATTAAAATCTCAATAAATGATAAATAAACAAATTCTACCGTTAATTGGAATGTCAATTTTAATGGGTATTTTTTATATAAGTAATGATAAGATGGTAGAATTGGTGAAAGGCATTCCATTAATCATTATTTTAGTTTGGTCAATGATTTCAACTTACAAAAGCAATATTGATTCAAAATTAAAGAGATATTCGTTAATTTCAATTGTTGTAATTCTTTCAATATTTGGAAGGTTATACTTTCAATTAATGAATTGAAAAACAGAGTAATCAATAATGTGTGAAAGGTAGAAACACTTTCGACAACTTGGTTTTAAATTTAATAAAAATAACACCTTTTAATTATCTTTTCCGTATGAAAAAAATAGTACAAATAGTAGCATTTATCTTATGCTCTACCACCATGTTTGCACAACTCAACATGGATTTAGTCGGTGAATTAGGCTACAACAATACCAACCTCAGCGACATTTGGGGCTGGGCAGACCCAGACGACGGCACAGAATACGCCATCGTAGGCTTGGGCAATGGAACATCTATCGTCAGCCTCGCCGACCCCGCTAATCCCACGGAAGTGCAATACATTCCTGGGCAACAATCAACTTGGAGAGATATCAAGACGTGGGGTGACTATGCATACGTCACCTGTGACGAAGGCGGCTCGACCGAAGGTCTATTGGTGATTGATTTGACCAATGCACCGGACAATATTACCTGGTTCAATTGGAATCCAACCATTGCTGGAGAAGTGATGAATAAATGCCATAATATTTATATTGATGAATTTGGATATGCGTATTTGGCAGGTTGCAATAACAATGATGGAGGGATGTTAATTATTGATGTTTTTACGACGCCGGGCACGCCAATATTGGAAGCGATTGCGCCATCAGTTTACTCGCACGATGTATTTACGCGGGACAATATCATGTATTCTTCTGAAATTTATGAAGGACATTTAGGTATTTATGATGTTTCTGATAAAACCAATATTACGCTGCAAGCAACCCAACCAACGCCGGCTAACTTTACGCACAATGCCTGGTTAAGTGACGATAGCAATACGGTTTTTACGACAGATGAAGTGGCGAATGCGCCAATTGGAGCGTATGATATTTCAGATTTAGACAACATTGTAGAGGTTGACCAATTTCTGCCAATTGAGACGATTGGTGAAGGGGTCATTCCGCACAATGTCCACGTTTGGGAAGATTGGTTGTTGATTTCTTACTATACAGATGGCGGGATTGTCGTTGATGCGTCGAATCCTTCTAACTTAATTGAAGTTGGTAATTTTGATACGTTTTTAGGGGGCAATGGCGGCTTTAGTGGCGCATGGGGCTTGTATCCATTTTTGCCATCAGGACTGGTTTTGGTATCAGATATCGGCAATGGTTTGTTTGTTTTACAACCTAATTTAGTAAGAGCTTGTTGGTTGGAAGGCTTTGTGACAGACGCCAACACTGGTGTGCCAATCTTCGGGGCAGATGTTTCTATTGACTCACCGCAAGCGAATATGGGAAGTTCTGATTTGACTGGAGAATACAAGACTGGGCAAGCAATTTCTGGTATTTTTGATGTAACATTCAGCGCAGCAGGTTATGTTTCTCAAACTGTTCCTGCGACTTTAGAAAATGGCGTAATTACTATTTTGAATGTACAATTAGGTACTTTCCCATTGACTGGAAATATAGTTAAAGCGGCTAACGGACAGCCTGTTACTGGTGGCTACGTTCTGCTTTCAAACGCCAACGAAACTTATGAAGCAACGAGTGACCTTAATGGTAAATTTCCAATCCCAATGACCTTAGAAGGTGACTTCGATGTATTGGCAGCAGGTTGGGGATGCGCGCATTTGGTAGGAACGGCAACGATTGTAAGTGGAGAGGAGGTTTTTATTGAATTGGAAACAGGCTACCAAGATGACTTTTTTGCAGATTTAGGTTGGGTGTTGAACAACCAAGGGGCAACAACGGGAGATTGGGAAAGAGCTGAACCAATAGGTACTAATTTCCAAGGTCAACAAAGCAATACTGATACTGATGTTTCCAATGATTTAGGCGATGAATGCTACGTAACTGGTAACGGTGGTGGCGGTGCTGGAAATGATGATATTGACGGAGGTATTACGCAATTGATTTCTCCTGTGATTGATTTATCAGGCTATAATTTACCTGTTTTGACTTTCAGTTATTGGTTTTTTAATGCTGGAGGACAAGGAACGCCAAATGACCAATTGGAAGTTCGTATTTCAAATGGAACAGACGAAGTTGTTTTGTTAAATACCAACGATAGCAATAGTGAATGGATGGAATCGGAGGAATACAACTTAGCTGATTTTATTATTTTGAGCAACAATATGACCCTAATTGTAGAATCTGGTGATCAAGACCCTGGGCATTTAGCAGAAGCGGCTTTTGATAAATTTTTGATTGCAGAAACGTCGCTTTATCCGCCTTTTAGTATCTCTACGACTTCAGGTTGTGTACCAGAAACGGTTCAGTTTATGGACAATTCGGATAGCACTGCGACGTATAGTTGGGTATTTGAAGGTGGAAATCCAGCAACTTCTACGGAAGCAAACCCTTCAGTAACTTACGAAAATACTGGTAATTTTACGGTTTCTTTAATGGTAATGACCGATGAAGGTAGTATTTACGAATTGACCAATACTGATATCATTATGATTGGTGACGAACCAACAGCAGATTTTAGTTTTACGACAATCGGTAATGTTATTAATTTTGAGAATACGTCTGTTGCCGGAACGGATTACAGCTGGAATTTTGGAGACATGGGAACAAGTACCATGGAAAATCCAAGTTACACTTACAATGAAACAGGAACTTATAACGTAACGTTGACTACGACAAATGCTTGTGGTTCTTCCATGGTTTCTTTCTCCATTGAAGTATCGAGTGTACCGCCACTTGCTGGTTTTGATATCAGTGATTTGATGGGTTGTGCACCATTTGAAGTTAATTTTTCTGACCAATCAACGGGTACGCCGACTACTTGGGAATGGGCAATTCCAGGTTCTGATAACGAAACGTCAACGGAACAAAATCCAACGGTAACGTATGATACACCAGGTACGTACAGCGTATCTTTGACAGTCATAAACGACTCAGGAACGAGCAATGTGATTGAGAGTCAGGTGATTGTGGTAGAAGCTGCACCGACTGTTAATTTTTCTGCAATTGTGGGGGACGCTGGAGAAGTTGTTTTCACTAATTTGTCAGAAAACTCGACGCAATTCGTTTGGGATTTTGGGGACGATAATGAAAGTGAGGAAGAAAATCCAACCTATACTTATGCTGAAGCGGGAGAGTACACTGTACTTTTAACTGCGATAAACGATTGCGGACAAGTCGGATTTGCAGGAACGGTTACGGTAATTATTACTGATGTAGAGGACATTTATAAAAATGTCAACTTCACCGCTTTCCCGAATCCTTTTGCAGAAAGCATCGCTATTGGTTTTGATACAGAAATTGCTTTGAATGATGCAAAAATCAACGTTTTCAACGCCTTAGGTCAATTGATGGAAACGTATCAAGTTGCTGGAAACGGTGGAGTCGTGGCAGTTGGAAATGACTTGCGGGCAGGCTTGTATTTTGTAGAACTACAAGTAGCTGGTAAAGTGATTCAGCAAGAGAAGATTGTGAAAGTGAAGTAATGTCTTCCGACGCGGCGGGTTTCGCCCACCTCGTCTGTTTGTCAATAAGACAACTCAAATAAAAGGGCTGCAAGTTGTGAGATTTGCAGCCCTTTTTATTTTGAAAATTTTGATATGTAATCGAAATGGAATATTTTACAGCAAAATATTTAAAACATTAGACTTTATGAATGGCGACTCTGGATAATTCGCAAACTATTGATTATCAATTATTTGCAATTCTAAAAAAGCTACTCATTCATAAAGTCTATTAAATCAAAACGACATGAAAAACCTTGAAATTTTAGACTTTGACACCAACGAAACGGGGATTGCCATCACACACGAGTCCCGGGCTTATCTACAAGAAGCGGCCAAATGGGGTAAGTTTTTAGCCATTGTTGGGTTTGTATTTATTGGAATCATTGCCTTAATAGCCGTTTTTGCAGGCTCAATTATGGGCACGATGATGGGCGAATTAGGCGGCGGTCATGGCTTTCCAGGCGGCGGTATTTTCTTGACAGTCTTATATTTAGGAATTGCGGCACTTTATTTTTTCCCTTGTCTATATCTGTATAAATTTTCTACTCAGACAAAAATGGCCTTATTGACCAACAGCACCCAAGGCTTGTCAGAATCTCTAAAAAATTTAAAATCGATGTTTAAATTTATGGGAATTTTTACGGCGGTTATCCTGTCACTTTATGCGTTGATATTCATTTCTTCTCTCTTGTTTATGGGGGCGAGTTTTTAGTATTTTTGTGTTCTTCAATAGTTCGTGGGAAAGTTTGAAAAATTGGTGAAAGTTTTACCTTAGTAAAAACGATTTAATAAGTTGGATCATAATGCGCCGTAATTTTTTCTTCTAAAGAATTCAAAAAATCGTTGCATAGCCTTCGTTACGGAACTATTTTTTGTGTTTTTTAGAAGGGAAAAGG
>JBLHWU010000188.1:0-12930 GCA_047629355.1 Saprospiraceae bacterium
GTAATGGTGTTTCTACTTTTGACTTGGTAAAAATTAGCAAGCACATCTTGAACACTGAATCTTTGGATTCTCCGTACAAAATGATTGCTGCTGATGCAAACAACTCTGGTACAATTACGACTTTGGATTTAGTTCAAATCCGTAAATTGATCCTTTTCATCTCTGATGATTTCGCTAACAACTCTTCTTGGAGATTTGTTGACGCTGACTATAACTTCCCGAATGCAACTAACCCTTGGGCTGAAGCATTCCCTGAAGTAATTAGCTTGAATGACGTATCTGCTGCTGATTTGAACAACAACTTTGTTGCTGTGAAAATTGGTGATGTGAACGGTTCTGCTGCTGCTAACCAATTGTTGGGAGCTGACGACCGTAACATGACAGGTGCATTGACTTTGACTGCTGCTGACGTAGCAATGAAAGCTGGTGAAACTTACACAGTAGAAGTATCTGCTGCTAACTTCAACAACTTCGGTTACCAATTCACTATGAATTTCGATGTTAACGCAATGGAATTTGTATCTGTAGGTAACGGATTGGCAACTGCTGAAAACTTCGGTTTGACTATGTTGTCTGAAGGTGCTATCACTGCAAGTTACTACAACGCTAACGCGGTACGAGTAGCTGCTGCTGATGCAGTATTCACTTTGACTTTCGCTGCTAAAGCAGACGTTCAATTGAGCGAAGTATTGAGCATCAACTCTCGATACACTGCTGCTGAAGCATATGCTGCTAACGGTGATGTTCAAAATGTTGAGTTAGACTTCAACAACGGTTCTACTGTTGCTGGATTCGAATTGTACCAAAACACACCAAACCCATTCGTTACTGAAACTTCTATTGGTTTCAACTTGGGTGCGGACAAAGCTGCTACAATTACTATCAGTGATATCTCTGGACGAGTAATTACAGTTATCGAAGTGGACGGCGTTAAAGGCTACAACAATGTTGTATTGTCTCGTAACGAAGTTGCTGCTTCTGGTATCTTGTACTACCAGTTAGATACTGATACGGACTCTGCTACTAAGAAAATGATTTTGATTGACTAATCAATAAAAATAGTTGGTGGGGAATTCCTTCCCCACCAATTTTTATTTTTTGGGAAATCGACTCATTTAGATTTAGATTAAAGAAAGTAAGATAAAAATCTACGACACGAATTTGAATATGATTTAATGCTAAAAATTGTCCCTTTTTTTTCATGGGATTTAATTATAAAGTATAGCTGAAGACCCTTTTAAAATATATAAATTTAAATCGGTTTTTGGGATGGCCTCTTCTCCATATTGGAGAGGGGGCTTTTTTTATTTAATTAAAAATTAAAAATTAAAAATTAAAAATGTCTGTTCTAAAAGACATCACTACAAGGTATTTGACCCCCGTTTCTATCGTTTGACATGAGGAGTTTGAGGATGAAAAATGACTTTACAAAAATCATTTTTCATCCTCAAATCTACTTTTGCGTTGCCGCAGGCAACGCGCACTACAATATTTTAGAAAGCGTTCCTCTCTATTTCAAAACAAGAATTTCTATCTTTTAAATGTTAAATAATACTTTTTTCACATATAAAATATCCATTCTCAGCCTCTAACTTCATTGTGGCATAATTTTTATATTATAATAAAATATAAATCGAAATAAATCATAATACGTTTTATTTCAACTAAAAAACGTACACAATCTTACCAGACCTACACAGTCAAATGCTTTTTACAAAAAGGCAAATGATACTATTTTGAGAAAACAACACATTGAACATTTAGAATTACACATTCAACACTGTTATTTTAAAAAAGGCAAAAAGGCTATCGAGAAAACACACCTTCCAACCTTTTTTATATTTAGTTGATTCATTATTGAATTGATTGGTTATTTAGATTTTTGTAATAAAAAAATCGCCGCTATATCAATAATAAGGTCTCTATCTAAAATCCTTTTCAAAATAGTTTCCACAAATTTAAAATCAACATAACGTAGGCATTGCCCACTGTTGGCCGTCTGTCGTCTACCGTTAATTAACATTTGAAATGTCATTCAAATAGGCATTATTTCTATGCCCGGAAGTAACCGCCTGAATGAACTTTTTTATAAAAGAACGAACAGGGAAAGTGTGCGTGCGTCAACCGTCCGCCGTCAACCGTGAGTCGTTTAAGTTTTTTCCATAATCCATTGAGAGGCAGCGCAGTCGAAGTCGAATCAATTGCAAGCAACTCAGCTACTATTAACAAATTTTATTTATGAAACACAGTCAATTCATCCACAAGAAAACAGTACAGTTACTGGCCATCTTGGGAATCATTTTACTTCCCAATTTCCTAACTGCCCAATGCTCCTTCCTCGCATTCAATAACGACTTGCAAATCAGCGTCGGACTCACTTGCGAGGCGATTATTACGAAAGACGTTGTCTTAGAGAACGACCAAGATTGTCCTGATGACGTAACGATTACGCTATCAACTATGAACGGCGTTTTCATTACTTCTGGCACGAACCAGGCGACTTTACCAAGCGGTTTCGAGGGAACAACTATCCAAATTACGATAGCGCACCCGAACGGCTTGAATGGCACAACCAACGCCGTGATTGAAGACAAAATCAAACCGTTCTTCACGCAATGCGACAACATCACAATTGATTGTACGACGCCTGTTGATCCTGCGGCTATGGCAGCTGTAATTGCAACAGATAACTGCGATGCAGCCGTTACCTTGAATGTCAATACAGTCTCGACTTTTGGTCCAAATTGTTCAGGAGGTACATTTATTTATTCGATTATTAAGGAATACACTGCCGTCGATAATTTTGGTAACGACAGCACTTGCGTACAAACCATTTTAATTGACCGACCAGATTTATCACAAGTCGTTTTTCCAGCGGGCATCGCGATTGATTGCGGTCAGACTGCTGATGTTTCATTGACTGGAATGCCACTTTTAAATGGTAATCCAATTGACAATAACGGCTTCTGTAATTTCGTCGTTTCGATGGAAGATGACATCGCGTCTATTTGTGCGCCAGGTGGTTTTCAAATTTTGCGAGAATGGCGGGTTTTCAACTGGTGTACAAATACCGAAGTGACCGAAACGCAAATTATCAACGTAGAAGATACAACTGCGCCAATAATTATATGTCCTGAAGATCAAGTAGTTAGCACTGACCCTGGTCTTTGTTCGACAACGGTAACTTTACCTCAGCCAACTGCTACGGACGATTGTAGTAACGTCACTTTTTCTGTAAATACCAGTTATGGTCAGACTAATTTTAACCCATTTTCAGGCTTAGGTTTAGGTACTTTTACCGTAACTTATACGGCGACAGATGGCTGTAACAATCCCTCAGTTTGTACTATTAATTTAACCGTTGAAGACAACGAAGAACCAATTTCAGTTTGTGACGAAATTACCAATGTTTCTTTATCTTCTAACGGCATGGCTGAGGTCAATGCAACCGTTTTTGACGACGGCAGTTTTGACAATTGCTCTAGTGTTTATTTTGAAGTACAAAGAGATATGACAGACTTCTCGCCAACGGTTACTTTTGATTGTAATGACGTTGGAAATATGGTGATGGTCGTTGTCAAAGTGACAGAAAATTTAAACCCAAATTCCTTTGCAATCTGTATGGTTTCCGTAGATGTAGAAGACGCACTTCCACCCGTTTTGGCTTGTCCAATCGATATGACAGTTGATTGCGATAATGATTTTACCGATTTATCCGTTTTTGGCGCACCTACTTTTTTGGATAATTGTAATGCGACCCTTTCGGAAACATCCAATGTGAATTTGACCAACTGCGGAACCGGTAGCATCACACGCACCTTTACTGCAACGGATGATTCAAATAATACGAGCAACTGCACACAAATGATTATGGTTGAAAATCAGACGCCATTTGATGGTTTAACGATTCAATTTCCGCCTGACTACGAATTGATAAATGCCTGTATTCAACCTGATCAACTTGACCCCGCAGACTTGCCAACCAGCCCGATTAACTATTCGATGCCGGAGGTAAATTCAGAGGCGTGTGCGATGATTGCGACAAGTTTTCAAGACCAATTGTTTACGATTGCTTTTCCAGCTTGTTATAAGATTGTGCGAACGTGGTCGGTGATTGATTGGTGTACTTATGATGCAATGAATCCAGCAGCAGGTGGTATTTGGACCAGTCAACAAATTATTAAATTACTCGATACGACTGTACCTGTTGTAACGGCTTGTCCAGCAGATATTACAGTTGGTGTCGGCACGGATTGTATGTTTGGAACAGTGAATGTATCCAGCATGAATGCGACGGATTGTAGCCCGAATTTAACATACACAAACGATTCTCCATTTGCAACTGGAAACGGTGCAAATGTCAGCGGTCAATACCCATTGGGCATACAAAACGTAACGATTTCAGTAGAAGATGGCTGTGGCAACCTATCCAATTGCCAAGTAGAGGTGACAGTCGCCGACTTGAACTCACCAGCTCTAATCTGCGACGACGGAATCGTAGTAGAATTACAGCAAATGACAGGCGGAATTATGGCAATGACACCCGTGTTTTTGTTTGAAGAAGGCACCACGGATAATTGTACGGATTACGATGATTTGGTATTCACTATCCGACGCGCAAGTGATTTGACAGCACCAACGGCAACTGTTTTGACCTTTGATTGTAATGACGAAGGCAATACCGTTGATGTACAAATGTGGGTGACAGATCAAAGTGGTAATTCGGATTTTTGCCAAACGTTTGTGGAGGTACAAGACAATATGAATCTATGTCCTAATGCACCATTAGTTGCGGGAATTCAAGGAGAAATTGAAACAGAAATGGCAGAAGAAGTCGAGGAAGTGAGCGTGATGATTTCAAGTAATTCTAATGCTTTGCCGGATATGACAGGCTTGGAAGGTAGTTTTGCTGTGCCAGATTTGCCTTTGGGACAATCGTATACGGTCGTTCCAGAGAAAGATATAGACGCTGGAAATGGTGTCACGACTTTTGATTTGGTAAAATTATCGAAGCACATTTTAGACATTCAATTATTGGATTCTCCATACAAAGTGATTGCGGCAGATGTCAACAATTCTGGTCATTTGACGACGCTTGATTTGGTACACATGCGCAAGTTGATTTTGCAAGTGTATGACGAATTTCCAGGCAATACCTCTTGGCGTTTTGTGGATAAAGATTACGCTTTTGCCAATCCAGAAAATCCATTGAATGAGGATTATCCAGAGATTGTTACCGTTGAAAATTTGACCGCAGAAGGTGCGATAAGCAATTTCTATGGTATTAAAATCGGTGATTTGAACAACTCCGCTATAGCGAACAATTTGTTGGGCGCGGATGACCGAAGCTTTACCGGTGAAATCAATTTATCTATTGACAATCAAGCGGTTAAAAAAGGAGAAACGGTGACTATACCTTTCAAGGCAACTGATTTTAAAGATATCATTGGCTATCAATTTTCTTTAGAATTTGAGGAGAACTTGTTAGAATTTGTAGAAATGCAAGCAGGCGAGTTGAAAGATTTGACTACAGACAATTTTGGGTTCACCCAATTACAAAACGGAATAGTAACGAGTAGCTGGCACACAACTGGGCAGCCTGCACTTGTGGATGATGGGAAAACCATCTTTTATATGGAATTCAAAGCTTTGGCGGATGTCGAACTCAAGGACATCATACGCATTAATTCTGCCGCAACCGTAGCCGAAGGTTACAATGTAGCAGAAGAGTTATTGGACATTCGACTCCAATTTAACGATGCCGGCAATACCGCCAAAGCCTTTGAATTATTGCAAAATCGCCCGAATCCATTTGCAGAAACGACCGAGATTGGCTTCTATTTGCCAAATGCGAGTTCTGTAAATTTGACTGTTTTTGATTTGTCTGGTAAAGTGTTGAAAACATACGCTAAATACATGGAAGTTGGTCATCACAAAATGAAGGTTGACCGCGCAGATTTACCAGCGATGGGTGTGTTGTATTACCGTTTGGAAACGGCGGAAGATACGGCGACGCGCAAAATGGTGGTGATAAAATAATTTAAAAAAAAACCGATTTCAATATAAAACTAGGTCCTTATCTGTACGTCAGATAAGGGCTTTTTTGTTTTCTAATCAGACAGGGTTGTATCACGGATTGGACGGATTTAAACTTATTTCTATTAGGTCTGATACCGTTTTGTCTGAATTTTTAAAAAAAATGGTTCTTTGACAAATCCAGTGAAATATGAGTTTATTTAATTCGCATTCCTAAAGGGAGTTTGAGGGACAAAATGGTTTTGCAAAACCCGTTTTTGTCCCTCAAAACTTCAACCGCGCTGCCGCAGGCAGCGCGCACTGTGTTTTTGAAGCTCGAAAACCGTAAGATTTTCTCACTTCTTAAAATCCAAGGAATACTTTGTTCCACGGGATTTGTCAAAGAACCAAAAAAATAACGCACCTGACCTAATTGAAATCCGTTCAAATCCGTATAACCATCCTATCTAATTTTGCAATTCTAAAACACCCTCCCCATAATTATTTACTTTTGCAAAATGGAATTACATCTCTACTTCATCGCAATTTTTGGCGGCTTAGTCGCAGGCTGCATCAACACCCTCGCAGGCAATGGTTCAGCGATAACCTTAACCATTTTGACGGAAGTTCTAGGCTTGCCAGGCAACGTAGCAAATGGCACAAATCGTTTGGGCGTCATGGCACAAAGTTCCGCCGCTACCTTCGCTTTTTATAACAATGGAAAGATAGATTGGGAACGCAGCAAATTGTATGTGATATTGACGACAATCGGTGCAATTGCAGGCGTTTTAGTTGCTATTTGGGTTAGCAATGAGCAATTTTTAAAGGTCTTTCGGTACTTAATGGTCGTGATGTTGTTTGTCATTTTAGTCAAACCAAAACGCTGGCTGCGAAAAGTAACAGTGACCTCCAAACCGAATTTATGGATAGCGATTCCTGCATTTTTATTGCTCGGGTTTTACGGTGGTTTTATCCAAATGGGCATGGGCATTTTATTTCTTGCCACGATGGTTTTGGGGGCAAAATGGAGTATTATGGACTCAAATGTGATTAAGTCGATGATTGTTGCGATTTACACAATTGTCGTCATTGCGATATTTCAATGGAAAGGCTTGATTGATTGGGAAATCGGTGGAATTATTGCCATTGGACAAATGACAGGCGGTTGGTTAACCGCTAATTTTGCCTCAAAAAATGAACAGGCGAATGTATGGGCACATCGGTTATTGGTCATAATGGTTGTCGTGGCGGTTTTACGATTATTTGGGGTGTTTTGAGACTAAAAAATTGCTTTTAAAGAAATAAATCTTAGTTTTGTATACGGGAATGAGTAAAGAATAATTTACAACACTTTTGAGTTTCTTTGGGCTTTATTTTCCTTTTAAAATCAGTCATAGTATCAATAATATTTCTTCTTTTAAAAGAAAACTAAAGTTCAAATTAATTACAGACATTACTTACAACTTATTCTTTGCTCATTCCTCAGCCAAGGATTTCACAATATTTTTTCAGCCAAACACTTCAAAATAACAACTCCTTATTATTGGCAGATTAATTTTTGACATCATATTAAGTAAGTTACCCTAAATATCTTGACATTAAAATCAAAGGGAGTTTGAGGGAGAAAAGCGGTTTGTAAAACCGCTTTTCTCCCTCAAAACCCAACCCGCGCTGCCGCAGGCCGCGCGCAATATATTTTCAAGGAGTGAGAAAATTTGCAATTTTCTCACTCCTGAAAAATCAAAATAATTAGGGTCACCTATTTAAAGTGTCCGATTACTTTACTTTCACCGATACAATATCCCATAATAATGAAACAGTTTCTTCTAATTAGTCTATTGACGATTATTTCAGTTACCATGTTTGCGCAGAATTTTGCAAGGATGGAACGCAATTTATCCAATCAATCAGGCGATGCTTATTTCAAAGATGCCATTGCTATTTTTGACAATTATTATGGCAAAAGTAGCTATCCTGATGCCCAGAAACTTGCCATCGAAGCAACGAGGAAAGCTAAGAAAACCAATAATAAAAAATGGTTGGCAGTCTCTCTTAACCGAGAAGCCAAAGCACTTTTGCGGATGCCGAATCGCATCGTTGCAAATCGAAATGTAGCAGAACAAAAACTGCGGGAAAGTATTGCTTTGACCAATGATAAAAAACTACATCGAGCAGATTTGAAATTGCTTCGAGAAATCGCCTATGCCCGTGGAAAATTCAGAGAAAAGAAGGACATTGACCAAGAAATCGCTATTTTTGAAGGAAAAGAAGTGGAAGATAGCGGCGGCGGATTGGGGAATTTATTTGGCAAAAAACGTCGGGAAGCAGAAGATAAAGCTGCTGGATTAGAAGTTGAAAAAGCGGCGATTGCTGCGCAAAAAGAAGAACTGACGGAAACGGTTGATGCGCTTGAATATAGGCAAGTTAAGTTACGCCAACAAAAAGCCAATCTCGCAGGAAGAGTGGCTGCGAAAGAAGCCGCGATTCAACTGATGAACGAGGAACAGGTTCGTTCCGAATTTATGATTTTAGAGCAAAGAAGATTGGTAGATTCGATGTCGTACGCCAGTAATTTGGACTTCATGCGCCTCGCCAATCAAGAGATGAAAAATGATGAATTGGCCTCACAATTGAGTTTGGAAAAGACCCAGCGAAATTTTTTAATAGCTTTAATCGGTTGTGCTATTTTGACACTTATTGGCTTGTTTCTGCGCTTTATGGGTATGAAAGCACACAATAAGGTGTTGGAAGAAAAAAACCGAATTATCGAGGAAGAACGAAAGCGTTCAGAAGAATTACTGCTGAATATTTTACCCAAAATTGTGGCAGATGAGCTGAAATCAAAAGGAGCTGCCAATGCCAAACGCTTCGATAATGCTACGGTATTATTTACGGATTTTAAAAATTTCACCAATATTTCTAAAAAAATGACCCCCGAAGAATTGGTTAAGGATCTTGATTATTGTTTCAAAGCATTTGATAAAATTATTGAAAAATACGGCTTAGAAAAAATCAAAACCATCGGTGATTCCTACATGTGTGCAGGTGGTTTGCCGACCGGCAGCAATAGCAAAGCGAAGGACGTGGTGCGTGCTGCCCTCGAAATTCAAGACTTTTTAGCACAGTGGAAATTGGAAAGAGTTGCTAGCAATCAACCGTTTTTTGAAGCCCGTATTGGCATCCACACTGGACCAATCGTAGCTGGGGTAGTGGGGAATAAAAAGTTCGCGTATGACATTTGGGGTAGCACCGTCAACGTGGCTTCACGGATGGAAACAGGTGGTGAAATTGGTAAAGTTAACGTTTCTGCGACTACTTTTAATTTGATTAAAGAAGAATTTGAGTGTGAGCATCGAGGGAAATTGATTGCTAAAAACTATGGAGAGGTGGATATGTATTTTGTGAGGAAGCCTTTGAAGAATGGAGGAGTTTAAGAAACTGTCTGCTGGCTATTTTAGAAAAATGTGAAGTTATTTTTTTACCGTTACTAAGCTTGGATTTCTTTTGAATTGCCATAATTTACGAATTTGATTTAAATTAACTGACAGGAATAACTTGAATATCTACTAAGATTCTCTGCAAAAATGTGTAGGTTATTAGTTGCCTTCTCCCTAATATTTCAAATAGAAATATGCGGACCAGATGAAATTATTTAATATCATTTTCAGCTCAAAATAAACAAAGGTTTTGAATAAATATCGGAGAAGAGTCCTATTTATTTTAAGTCCATGATGAATATTGTCTCAATGCAAATCTACTAATGCGCTCTGTATCATCAAAAAACCTCCAAATCCATTCCTTTTGCAAATGTTATGTAAATGTTTTGCAAATGCAGTCCAATATTTGGTTATATTAGCATAAACGGCTACCTTTGACAAATACACGCAACTACTTCTTATTTTATATCGAATTCACACAATCACATATTTCAAAATTATTAAAATTCACTTTAGCCTGTTTATTAATCTAACGCCATCAATAATTTTGATATTTCACAAACTAATTTTCTGGTTCCCTTGTCAAAACACCTGATTCACCGATTTTGGTAGCAGGGAATGAAAAGAGAGGGAGGTAATGACTTTTTAAGTTTCAACTATCTTCACATACTAGGGATTATCAAATTGATTGGGTACTTTTTTTAAGATTCCATCAAAAATGTCACGCCTAAAAACTCTAACGAGTTCAATTTTTGGCAAAAAAAATACTCATAAATGCCTATTTTATAGGACTTTTTATTTTTATACCATTTAAATATTTTAATTACAATGGCTAATTTCAAATTGTGTTTGCTACTCGTTATCGGTTGCTGCTTTGTTAGCACGACCGCACTTCATGCTCAAAAGGCAAAATTTAAAAATAAAAAAGTTACCGTTCAAAAGACGCGACTTCCTCAGAATTATATATTGTCGGAGAATCGGACGTATGATTTATACGCAAAAGGAAGTTACGCAACGAATATCAATGCTCACGATAAAGGAATTTATGGGTGGACATTGGATACAGAAAATCCAAAATTAGAAGCTGCAGTTAGTATCTACGGTTTCAGAATTGGTGGTGTCAAGAAAAATACGCAGAAAAAAGAAACGAAAAATAAAGAAGGAGAAGTAACCGATAGATGGACGGAATACACGTACAGCGGCACAGCGGAAGGTAAAGGAACGTTGTATCTCTATGGTGTTGAAAACACTTTTGAGTACAAGAAGAAAAACGCGAAAAAGTCTAAATATGAGCTAAAAAAAGAGGAAGAAGCTGCTGCTAAGCAAAAGGCTTTGGAAGACAACCCTTTCTTATCCGCAGGTGATGTTGAGGAAGCTGAAGAAAGTGACATTAGCGAAGATACAGGATTGGATGGTGCGCAATTGCCACTTGTTGAAAGAGTGAGTTTGGATATTGAGCAAACGGTAACGACTAAAGCATACCGGTCTTCATCGGCTGCTTATAAAGAATACCGAGAGACGCAAAAGCCTAAATTGTATGATTTCAGAGGCAAGTATGGCGAAAGAGCTTATAATAAAGCGATTAATACGTTGAATTACCGATATGGTTACAGCCCAGTGAATTATAACATTTGGTTGAAAAGAATGAAGTCGGAAAAGCACGACCAATTCAAAAAATGGAACAACGCGTGCGATGCAACTGGAACTTTGTTTAAAGTATTTAGATACAACAAATCTATTGAGGGGAATCAAGCTAAATTTGACCCAATCATCGCTTACTTTGCAGATATTGTGAAAAGTATTCCAGAGAAAGACCGCAAAGCTAAGAAAATGAAAAAAGCGGCGTTTAACAACTTGACCAATATCCTTTATTATTTAGATCGCCATGAAGCGGTTATTACTTTGTGTAATAAATATAAGGAATCTAAAGTATTGGATAAATCGGCAAAAAGAATGCTCGATAGGGCAGAGAGACAAATTGCGCTTATGGCATTCCATAAAGCTAAATCTTGCCATATTGAAACCTTGATTGAAATTGAGGAAGGAGATATTGAGTCTGAAGAAGATGCTGCTGCTGATGATGAGGGTAAATAAATGGAGCTATTCATTTTCTTGAATATACTGACAGGTTCTTGAGTCTTAACGATTCAAGAACCTGTTTTGTTTACAGGTATCCGATACGCGCAGCGCTATCCGATACCTATTGCTCTAATATGGGAAGTTACGTTTACTAAATTTTTAAAGTTTAGTAAACGTTTGCTCTAAATCAGTTGCCTTCCACGCTGTCGCAAAACAACCCTGCAACAAAAATCCACCCGTCGGCGCATCCCAATCCAACATTTCACCAATGACTGAAAGATGCGGATGCTTTTTCAAAGTCAAATTAGCCGTAACTTCCTGTAAATCAATTCCACCAACTGTCGAAATTGCTTCTTTCAAAGGACGCAAGCTTTGAATAGGAACAGGTATTTGTTTTAAAAAACGGACAAACAAGGTCGCATCGAGATAGGTTTCTTTATTTGAAAATGCTTTTGCCAAAGCGAGTTCTGCTTTATTTAAATTAAAATTATAGCCGTAATTCTTTGGCCGCACTTTTCGATTTTTGACCTTTTTTAAAAGCTGTTCAATCGAGTTGTTAGGTTTTAAATCAAAGTATAAAATGGGCGTTTTTCCTTCTTTTAAAAACTGGCGAATCGTTGGAATAGTGGGATAAATCACATTGCCTTCTAAGCCATATTTTGAAATAACAGCCTCGCCTTTTTTTGTAAAATTACCAACTGAAACTTGAATGTTTTTCAATGGTGTCCCTTCCTGTTTTTCAATAAAATCAGTTGTCCAATCGACATTTGCCCCACAGTTAGAGGATTGAAAAGGAACGGTTTGTACCCCAATTTTTTCAAATGCAGACAACCAATTACCATTCGAACCCGTGACCGACCATGATGCACCGCCGAGGGCAAAGATATAGTGGTCAGCTTGTAAAGTGATTTCCTGATTATCAAATTTGACAACTGGTTGGAAAGCATCGTTAAAGCCCACAAATTCATGGTGGAAATGAAACTGCACACCTCGTTCAATCAACCGCTTTTTTATCGCTTGTAAGACTTGAATTGGCTTAATTCCTTCTTTTGGAAATACGCGCCCACTTGACCCTACGAACGTTGGAATATCCAGTTCTGCTAACCATTTTCGAGTAGCTTGACTATCAAATTTATTTAAAATGTCTTGAAAAAAAAGGGTAGGCGTGTAGTGTGAAAGTAGTTCGTCGTCCGTCGCGGAATTGGTTAAATTAAACCCGCCGTTGCCTGCGACCAAAAACTTGCGCCCAAGCGTTTTACCTTTTTCATAAATATGTACCTCTGCCGCTTGACTTAACAAATCAGCTGCAAATAGATTCGCTGAACCGCCACCGATGAGGATGATTTTTTTCATGAAAATTTTATTAAAATAAGAGAAAATAAAATATTTAATTCGCTGA
>JBLHWU010000189.1:0-12796 GCA_047629355.1 Saprospiraceae bacterium
GAGCGATTTTGCGCAGAACGGCCGTGTATCGTTTCGCAACAACGGCAGTCCTGATAATTGCTACAGCTTTATCGGGTTTCGGTTAGCCCATAGTTCAAGCGGAGCCTCCAGCCAGTCTTGAGCCAAGCGGAATGGACAGAGCGGATTGAGCAAGGAGCGGCGGAGCAAGCGAGGGCGAGAGGAGTGAGGGGAATGGAGCGGACGGGAGGATTTTTTTTTTGAAGATTGAAAATGCTAAATACCGGTAGGTTGTAAAAAATTGGAATGATTTTTACGCCAAATAAGCCAAACAATAACAATGAATCAATCAACACAAGATACTGCATACCTACCGAAGGATGCCTTTGATTCTAAAAATTTTGGCACTTATCACATCCTTGCGATAGTGCTTGTTATCTATTTCTGCATTCGTGGTTTTGATAAGGTATTTTTTACCAAAGTCCCAAAACAGTCGCTTTTAAAAATCTACCAAGTTGATAAGAAGACCTTTAATAAATGGGTTCAGCATTACGCCAATGACCTATATCCAAATTTTAAAGAATACTTGCGTAAACGTAAACTTTATGAATACGAATGCCAGATTTTAATAGAAGTCTTGGGCGACCCCGCAGAGTTCCCTGTAATGAGCAAAAAGGAAATTATTGAACAATCAGAAGGCTCTTATCGAAGTTTACGCGAATGTGTCCTGCGGTTTCCGGAGGTGTTTCAGGTCTCCTTTTCTTCCTTCCAAAGTATGCGAAAATTCCCGCCTTGCGTGAGTAAACAGATACTGTTGCAGTATGGATAAGTGAATGTTTACTTTTTTCGGTTTTTCTACCCTGTTTTATAATATATTGGTTTACAGTTGTTTATAATAACGTAAGTGTTAGGAAAGTAAACGTTTACGTTATCGAGGACTATTTGTCCACGTAAACGTACACCTCCTACCTTTGCAAAAAGTAAACGTCAAAATATATTAAATAATGAATCAGAAAATTTTAAAAGTGCCGATGTCGTGTCGTATTTCGCCAGAGCTGAAAGAAGATTTGGAGCTGGAGGCAATTGCCGCAGAAGTTAACCCTTCTGCTTATCTTGAAGGAATTCTCAAAGACAGAAATGCCAGATTCTCATCTGAAGAAGAGGAGGAAACATGGACAGAAATGGAGGAGGAACTCTATAATTACAACCTCACTATCATAGAGTTTAGAGACGAGATAATGCCAAGTTTGGAAGTGTATATTCCGATGTTACTGGTTCTTCGTCACTTTTGGTGAAAATTGGAAATCTCCTGATGAAAAATGATTTTCAATTTTATTAAAGGACTGTAATAGCTTGGTTTCCAGAATAGTCATCCCATCTAAAATGGCTTCTTTTGATTATTAAAAATTCAATTCACCAAAAGTGACGAAGAACCAGTAGCGGTGGAATATGCACTCTAAGAAAAAGAGAACTTGACGTTCTGTTTTTCTTAAAAAAGATCATGGCCATTTAAACTACCTGAGTAGTTACAAAGAAAGTATCCTATTGTGATTTTTTTATCTAAATATTGATGGATATTTCAAAAAGGGCTATTTTTACAGAAATAAATTTAATTATGGGATTAGAAGGAATTAAACAAGAGGTCAGTAAATTAAGTCCGCAAGACTTATTTTATTTGATGCGACATATTCTCGACAAAGTTGAGGAGGTCAAAAGCCCAATTTCTGAAAAATGGCAGACTGAAATCGACAGACGTGACGTTGCATATAAAGCAGGAGAGGAGAAGTTGTATAGCTGGAAAGATGTCAAAAAACAACTCCTATCTGAATGAGCTATATTTTATATTTTCAGACCTCAGCTTATCACGATTTAAAAGATGCTTTTGACTATTTTGAAGGTCTGGAGACTGGTCGTGGTGTGCTATTTACAGAAGCAATTGATGAAATGGTTGAAAGGTTAGAGGACAATCCATTACTTTTTCAAAAAGTACATAAGGAAAAACGTCGAGCTATCACTCGTAAATATGATTACCATATTATTTATCAGGTAGATGAAAGTTTGATTCGTGTAACTGCGGTCGTTTATGCGAGTCGAAATCCTCGCAGGTGGCAAAATAAAAAGTAATAAATTTTCTGGTACGAAGAATGGTACGAAATGTAGTGAAAAAGACTCAAATACGAGTCCTGATTATAGGTATATAAAAAAGGGTATTTGGGTAGGAAAAATCGTTGTTTTTTAATCAATTTTGGACTAATACAAATAAAAAAGGGCACTTCTACGAAGTGCCCTTGCGGTCTGGACGGGACTCGAACCCGCGACCCCCTGCGTGACAGGCAGGTATTCTAACCAACTGAACTACCAGACCGGGTCTTTAGTTAACTTAAAAATCTTATACTTTACTACTTGATTTCTAAATCATTACTACACTTTCTACTAGTCAAATGCTGTGCCAAAATTTATCTTTTTAAATTTTTCAGCGTAGCCTTTTTCTTAGTGCGACGCAAAATTATAACCTTTTTCTAATCTGTGCAAGTTTTTCTTAATTTATTTAAAAAATAATAATTTATCCCTCCTTATTCTTAAATTTGCAGCCGATTTTAAAATTAGAGCCGATTCATATATAATATAGTATATGACAAGGCGTGTGGAAGATAAACGAATTTGCTAAAAAAATATAGAAAAAGAATCACTTACTAAAAAACGATAACTATGGTCTTTTTAGAATTTGAAAAACCGTTGGAAAATTTATTCGCTCAGTTAGAAAAAATTAAGGAAGTAGGCGAACACGGAGATTTGGACGTGGGAGGAATGGTCAAGGAATTGGAAGATAGAATTGATGCGAAACGAAAAGAAATCTATGGCAACTTGACGGGTTGGCAAAAGGTACAACTCTCGCGGCATCCTGAGCGACCCTACACCTTACATTATATTCGCGAGATGTGCGAAAATTTTGTGGAGTTGCACGGCGACCGATACTTTAAGGATGACAAAGCGATTGTCGGCGGTATCGGGAGCATTGACGGGCAAACCGTGGTCATTTTAGGGCAGCAAAAAGGAGTCAATACCAAGATGCGGCAATACCGTAATTTCGGTATGGCAAACCCTGAGGGCTACCGAAAAGCTTTGCGTCTGATGAAGATGGCGGAGCGATTTGGCTATCCGGTAATCTGCTTGATTGATACGCCGGGTGCATATCCAGGTATCGAGGCGGAGGAGCGCGGACAGGCAGAAGCGATTGCTCGAAATTTGATTGAAATGGCGCAGTTGCGTGTACCAATCGTCTGTACCGTTATTGGGGAGGGGGCGTCTGGTGGCGCGATTGGTATCGGCTTAGGCGATAAGGTGTATATGATGGAAAATACTTGGTATTCCGTGATTTCACCAGAGTCTTGTTCGTCGATTTTGTGGCGAAGTTGGGATTATAAAGAACAAGCCGCAGAGGCCTTAAAATTAACGGCAGACCACATGTTTGAGTTCGGTTTGATTGATGGAATTATCAAAGAACCTTTAGGTGGCGCACATTCTGAACCTTTGGAAATGGCGAAGATTTTGAAAAAGCATATCAAAAAGTCTATCGCAGAATTGCAGCAATTGACGCCGGAAGAATTGGTGCATAATCGAATTAACAAATATGCTGCAATGGGCGTTTATGACAGAAAGAAAGAGGAGAAAGTGATGAAGAAAGCAGTGAAGTAAATGTTTAATGGTTAATGATTGGAAACCACACTAACTATTAATCCCCAATCATTAACAAAGTGCTCTAACTTTCAAAAAATTTATTTAACTTAAAAAAACTATGGGCTTTTTAACGAGTGTACGAGCAAAGTTGCATGGCTATTATCTAAGAAAAAAATTACAAAACTACAAGGCAACGCATTATTCAATGGATTTGGGTTCGGCAAAATCAGTCGGACTATTGTTGGATGCAACTGATTTGGCGGGGCGTGAAGTGGTTTTGAAATTTTCTGATAAATTAAAAAAAGAGGGAAAAGAAGTGAAATTATTGGCATTTTTTGGCGGCGATGCCAAAGCAGCCAATTTTGTTTTTCCACACTTTACTAAAAAAGACCTCGATTTTGCCTTGCGACCAAAGACGGCAGAGCTCAAGAAATTCATGGAAAAACCTTTCGATATTTTAATCAATTTGACACCACATGGCTCTCTGCCGTTAGAATATATTGCGGCTTTTTCTAAAGCAAGATTCCGCGTAGGTCCTTCTACAGATAAAACGTATTGCTACGAATTGATGATTGACACGGTGGCCAAAAAAGACCTGCAATCGTTCCTTCAACAAGTCACTTTTTTTATCAATAAAATGAATACTACGCATGAATCATCAACAACTTAGAGGGACAGGAGTGGCTTTGGTAACACCGTTTAATCATGGAAAAATCGATTTTCCTGCTTTAGCGCATATCATCGAACACAATATTGCAGGCGGCGTAGATTACTTGGTTTCTTTGGGAACAACGGGCGAATCTGCGACTCTTTCAATAGCAGAATCCCGACAAGTTGTTGATTTTACGATAAAGATAGTCGCGGAAAGAGTGTCGATAATCGTGGGTATCTTTGGCGGTAACGACACGCGCGTTATTTTAGAACGTATTCAAAATTATAACTTTGACGGCATCTCGGCAATCATGTCGAGTAGCCCAAACTATACCAAACCCAGTCAGGAAGGTATTTTTCAACATTATATGGCAATTGCGGAAGCATCACCATTACCGATTGTTATTTATAATGTGCCTGGGCGAACGGCTTCTAATATTGAACCCGAAACGCTGATTCGTTTGGCCAAGGCGAGTGATAAATTTATTGCAGTGAAAGAAGCATCGGGCGATATGGCGCAAGTGCAACAGCTTTTGAAGCATCGACCTAATAATTTTTCCGTCATTTCGGGCGACGACCTAACAGCTTTGGCGACAGTAGCTTGCGGTGGAGATGGTGTGATTTCGGTGATCGGGAATGCATTTCCAAGTGCATTTTCAACGATGATTCGACGTGCATTGATGGGAGATTATGCGACGGCACAGCGCTTGAATCTGTTATTATTTGATATGCATCAATGGCTTTATTTTGAAAACAACCCTGCAGGCATCAAAGCAACCTTGGAAATATTAGGTTTGTGTAAAAATGAATTGCGATTGCCACTGGTTGCTGTTTCCAAAATGAATTATGATAATTTAAAAAAAGAAATAGAAATAATAGGCAGCAAGAATACCTCATCTCTGCCAGTTTCTTAGGAAATTGATTGAGAAACGCTTTGTTTTCTTCAAAATTCCTTATCATTGTATTGAAATAATAAATATTTTTATAATAATTTTTTTTGAGAAAACGGAAAAGAGGCATTCCCCATTAAAAATCATTTGAATTCACTTGGCTTCTTATGACCTCTGAACCTCTGACAGTAAGGCGGTCTGATTTCTGATTTCAACCTCTCAAAAAGAGCTAAACATACCATTTCCATGAGAAAAGCTCAAATATTTTTCGCATTCTTCTTATGCGCTAATCTCAGTTTTGCGCAAAATTGTCCACCTGCTACCGACGCCAATGTTCACGTTGTCCAATCGGGGGAAACCTTGTATCGAATCGCTGTAAAATACGGCTTATCTGTCTCAGATTTGACGGCAATGAATGGATTGACCAATAAAAATGTCTTGAACGTTTGTCAAAAATTGTCAATTAAGCAAGCAAACGATTTTCAAGCAAAAAGCGTTAATAACAGTTACATTGAAAACAATTACTCAAAAAGTTACAATCAATACGTCAAACAACAAGGGCGCAATCACTATGTACAACCCGGTGAAACGTTGGTAAATATCGCGCGGCTATACGGCTACACGACCGAAAAATTCAAAGAAATCAATAATCTTGCGGCTTACGAAACCATCGGTGTTGGGTACGCTTTGATGAATACGAGTTGCATCTGTCCTGATGCACCGCTACCTGCGAAAACAATTACGAAAAGTGCGGAGACACGGACAAACAATCCAAATACAAGCACTTCCACTGCTACACAAAATCCCTCTAATTCCTCGACGACTAACATGTCAACTGCCGGCGGTTCTCTTAAATTAGACCCTGCAAAGTATCGATATATGCAGAGCGAAGAATTGCAAATGTTGGAAGAAATCAACTTGATTCGGTCTAATCCAAAGGGTTATATTCCTTACATTCAACAGTATATTAAGGATGTAAAATCGGGTAAGAGTTTTGGTTTTGGTGATCCTGTGACAGTCTCTTATGAGTTGATTAAACAATTAGAAAATACAGCACCCTTATCAATTTTGGAACCTGCAGAATGCGTATATCGTGCTGCTAAAATTCACGGTGAAGACCGAAAAGGCGCAGGCAGTAACGACCACGTAGGAACGGATGGTTCGTGGCCTTGGGATAGAATTTTGAAAGAATGTGATTACCTAAAAGATGGCAATGAAAACTTGGTCGGTGGTCCGTCAAGTATTCGAAAAGCAGTGATTTTATTGCTTGTCGATGATGGCATTCCAAATCGTGGACACCGTAGCACTTTGTTGAATCCAAGTTGGAAATATGCGGCTTGCTATAAAATCGGAACAGTTGGAAATATGCCGAATAGTTGGGTGCAGAATTTTGCCTATTAACATTTGACTATACGTTTCGATATTTAAAATATTGGCACTACGGTGAAAACTGTGGGTAAGTTTTAACAAAGGGAGTTTGAGGGAGAAAATGGCTTTGCAAAAACCGTTTTTCTCCCTCAAGAACCCCTTCCGCATTGCCGTAGGCAATGCGTACTGTTTTTTTTTGAAGCTTGAAAATCTTACGATTTTCTCGCTTCTCATATTGACCCACACTTTTCACCGTAGAGCCAAAATATTAGATTTTAAAAGAGTAGAATACACCAAGTGTATTCTACTCTTTTCGTCTAAGTTATTGTTACCGTTTTCCTAAAAATAACTTTCGCACGATACTTGCGTTATAATTTCTTTGTAATTTAGTGTTTTGAAAAAATATAACTTTAGCTTTTTATGCTGAAACCTCAAAAAGCAGCGTTGGCTTTATATCCAAATTACCTTTAATTCTAAAATAATGCGAGTATCAATAACCATCATCACGTTTTTCTTCATGGCTTTTTTTACGGTCGCGCAAGCACAGCCGTCTAAATTAGCGCAGCAGTATTTCACAGACGGGGAGTATGAAAAAGCGGCAAGTTTGTACGAAAAATTATACAAGCAACACAACGGAAATGATTTCTACTTTGACCGATATGTGGAGTGTATGCTGGGTTTGGAGGAATTCACGGCATTGGAAAGTTTGTTGAAACAGCAAATTAAAAATGATCCGAAGAATGTAAAATTATACGTCACTTACGGAAATTTATACGAACGACAATTCAGAGAAGAAGATGCCAAAGCAATGTACGCGAAAGCCATTGAAAGGCTACCGGCTGACCGATTTGCGATTACCAAATTAGCGAGTGCTTTTACGACTTTGACCAAATATGAACAAGCAATTCAAGCTTATGAAAAGGGTGGTCAAATGTTGAAAGACGAGCAAATGTTTGCCTACAACCTCGCCGAATTGTATCGTAGAAAAGGGGATACACCGAAAATGATTGAGAACTATTTAATCAGTTTGCAGGAAAATCCAGGACGGTTGAATTCGATGAAGTCTTTGTTTCAACGTTACTTGAATGCGGATGATTTTGTGGAATTACAGACGCAATTATACGAGCGGATTCAGGAAGACCGCGACGCGATTCATTATCCAGAATTATTAACTTGGGTATTTATTCAAGGTAAAGATTACAACAATGCGTTTCGGCAAGTGAAAGCCTTAGACCGTCGGTTGAGTGAAAACGGTGGGCGGATTTATCGCTTGGCGACCATCGCTTTTAATGATAAAGATTACGATGCGGCGACGGATGCGTACAATTATATCGTAGAAGACAAAGGTGTGGCTTCGACCTATTATATTGATGCCAAACGTGGTGCTTTGCGAGCAAGTCGCAATAAATTGGTGGAAGGTTTTGAATATACGCCTGAAGATTTGAGGAATTTAAAACAGCGATACGAAGCGTTTTTGGATGAATTTGGTCGCAATAAAAGCACCGCTTCTATTTCTGTAGAATTGGCAGATTTGGAAGCCTTTTATTTGAAAAATTCACCAAGAGCAATTGAAATTTTAAAAGAAATTATTGACTATCCCGCGATTGATGTAAAAATACAAGCGCAGGCAAAATTGAGTCTCGGTGATTTCTACTTGATGGACGACGAACGTTGGGAAGCGACCTTGTTATATTCACAAGTTGATAAAGCATTCAAGGATGATTTGATTGGTCACGAGGCGCGATGGAAGAACGCAAAGTTGGCGTATTATTTCAAAGATTTCCAGTGGGCGCAGGCGCAATTTGATGTTTTGAAAGCTTCGACTTCTAAGTTGATTGCTAATGATGCGCTGGATTTATCGGTGTTTATTATGGATAATTTAGGATTAGACACCACCGATGTTTCGATTGGTTTGTACGCCGATGCAGATTTATTGATTTTTCAAAATCGTTTTAATGAAGCTTTTGAAAAGTTAGATTCTTTGGTATCTAAATTTCCAGAACACACTTTGAAAGATGATGTTTATTATTCTAAAGCCCGCATTTATACCCAGCAGCGAGAATATGCAAAAGCGGTAGAAATGTATGAAAAAATCATTGTGGAACACGCGGAAGAAATTCGGGCGGATAATGCACTTTTTGGTTTGGCGGAGTTGTATGAATACCAGTTGAATGATTTGGAAAAGGCGAAGGAGTTGTATGAAAAGATATATTTAGATCATTCCGGAAGTACCTTTGCCGTGTTGGCGCGGAAGAAATATCGGGAGTTGCGGGGAGATGTTTTAAAATAAAGGTATCCGATACGCGTTAGCGCTATCGGATACTTAAGCTCCGAATATTTTATAATGTTCCAAGTTGAAGTATCCGATAGCTCTTGCGGGTATCGGATACTTTTCAAAAAGTAAAAATGCGCTACAGAATTCGTTTTGTAGCGCATTTTTTTTTTGTTTAAAAAATAAAATTGTCGATTCCAACACAAATTTAGATAATAAATGACCGTCACTTCTTAATATATTTAAAAATTTCTACCTTTAAGATTCCAAGCTAACCTTCCAAAAAAATAACGTTTCCCAAACCACCACTTCATTAGATTTTTAAAAATTAGCTAATTGTTCTCCATATGAAAATACCTTTACGTTTTTATAAAATTTCCCTATTGCTATCCTTCCTTTTTTTTACAAATCTTGCATCTGCGCAAATTGAAGTCGTAGGTATTGTCACAGACGATATTGGCGAGTCCTTAATTGGTGTCAATATTACTGAAAAAGGCAATCCTTCTAATGGAACAGTCACTGATTTTGATGGCTCCTTTAAATTAAAAACAGAATCAAATACGCCGATATTGACGTTTTCCTACCTTGGTTTTATCGACCAAGAAATAGGGATTGATAAAAATGAACCCTTAGAAATTGTCTTGCAAACAGATGCGCAGCAATTGGATGAAGTCGTCGTCACTGCCCTTGGCATTAAGCGGCAAAAACGGGAGTTGGGCTATTCTACGGAAAGCTTCGGTGGCGAAGAACTGTTACAATCGAATGGAGCAAATCTAGTCAATTCCTTGCAAGGAAAATCAGCGGGCGTGCAAGTTGCCAGTCCCAATGGTGTGGATGGCGGCACAACGCGTATCGTCATTCGAGGCAACAATAATATTTCTGGAGACAATCAACCACTTATCATTGTGGACGGCGTTCCCTTGGAAAATGAAGTCGGTTTAACAGGTATCAGTGGAGGTCGAGATTGGGGTTCGGCAATCAATAATATCAACCCTGTAGACATCGAAAATGTGAATATTTTAAAAGGCCCGACGGCTTCCGCTAAATATGGTTCGCGAGGCGCAAATGGCGTAATTTTGATAACAACTAAGCGCGGAAAACAGCAGCGAGGTCTCGGTGTTTCTTATTCCGTTCAACATAAATTTATTCAACCATATTATTATCGGGACGTCCAAAATACCTTTGGGGCAGGTGGACCAGTTTCCTTGTCCAATCCGACTTTTGAAACAGATGCAGATGGTAATTTTTTATATCCAAGTAATGTCCACCGGGACGATGGGCCGTTTGGAAAAGCGACGACAGAATTGTTTGGTTTTTATTCATCTGGCGTTTCTTGGGGACCCCGCATGGAAGGGCAAGAAGTCGTTTGGTGGGATGGTGAAGTCCGAAATTTTACGCCACAGCCTGATAATTTAAAGCAATTTTTCTCGACAGGACACACCACGACGCACAATTTATCCGTCTCTGGTGGCAATGATTTGGGGACAATGCGGGCATCGTTTACCCGGACAGACCATACGGCAATTGTGCCGAATAGTGAGTATGATCAAAATTCGTTCAGTCTCGGGGCAGAGTTGAAAGTTTCAAAGAGAATTAAGGCGGATATTGCGATGAATTATATCAATTATTCGCGACTGAATACACCGTCTTTGGGTGATGATAATGACGCGTCTTTTGGAAAAGGAATTTTGTACAGTTGGCCACGAAGTTATAAAGGGTTAGAGGAAGAATTGAATTTTAATGAGGACGGTTCGCGCAGTGATTACGGTGGGAAATATCCGTTTTTATATACGCCTCAAAATCTTTGGTGGAACACTTATAATAAGAATACAACGCTGAATAGAAACAAGTTAATTGGTTCATTTACTTTGACTTATCAAATTACGGATTGGCTGAGTGCAATAGGGCGAGTGGGGACAGATTTGACTTTTAATCAATTTGAAACCAGAAATAATCCAATTGATAATTTAGGGGTTTTAGAAGGGAGATACGGCAATGAACAAAGCCGGGATATTGTTAAAAATAACGATTTCCTGTTGACTGCGCATAAAAAAGGCATCTTTGGTTCGCGTATTGATGCGAGTATTTCTTTTGGTGGAAATCAGTGGAGTCGCGACCGTTATGGACTGAAAGCGAATAGTGGCGAATGGGTAAATCCATGGTTGTTTGCTTTGAATAATTTCGACGATGTGTTGAATGCACCGACGGCCGAGGAGTTTCGTTTTGAGAAAAAAATCAACTCGCTGTATGGCTTTGTAAATTTGGGCTATGACAATTTTCTATTTTTAGAATTGTCTGGTCGAAACGATTGGTCTTCGACGTTGCCGATTGATAATAATTCTTATTTCTATCCGTCGGGCGCGATTAGTTTTATTCCAAGCGAGGCGTTTGAAATTAAAAGCAAGTGGTTGAGTTTCTGGAAAATTCGAGGGGCGTATGCTCAAACAGCGACGGATGCCGACCCTTATCAAGTTGATTTTACTTACCGAACAGGGAATTTTGGAAATAGCCAAACCGCTTTTTTACCAAATACCATCCCGCCAATTGCATTGCGCCCACAGCAAGCTAATTCTTATGAATTTGGGACGACTTTAGGAATATTTGACAACAAAATTAATATTGATTTTACGTATTATTATATCAAATCGTTTGACCAAATTTTGGATGCACCGCTGCCTTCTTCGGCGGGTGCGACGGAGGGTATTCGGATTAATTCAGGTGTTTTAGAAAATAAAGGAATTGAAGCGATTGTTAATTTCAATGTGATTCAAAAGCGTGATTTTTTCATAGAAACAAGTTTCAATATTGCGCATAATAAAAACAAAGTCGTCAGTCTTGGTGATGGTGCAAAAATCTTGGAATTGGCAGATATTTGGGGCTTGAATGGTCCTGCAATTGCCGTGCAAGAAGGGCAAAGCTACGGCACGATTACGGGCTACGATTATATTTATCATGAAGGTACAGGCAAACCGATTTTGAACGAAGACGGAACACATTACTTGTTCACTGACCAACGGGTGCCAATTGGCAATGCAGCTCCTGATTTTACGGGTGGTTGGACGATTCGATTGGGCTATAAAGGTTTTAGTTTGAATACCTTAGTGGATGTAAAATGGGGTGGCGATATTTACGCAGGTTCGTATGTGATTGGCTTGCAAACGGGACAGAGTCCAGAGACTTTATTGGAGCGCGAAGGCGGTGGTTTACCTTACACCAATCCTGATGGAGTCACTCAGAATAACGGGGTGATTCTCGACGGCGTTTATGCAGACGGTACACTAAATGAAGAGGTGGTACACTATCTTTTTAAATACATTCCAAACAAAGGTGGCTGGGGACGTTTTTTATCAAAACCAGGCATTGTTGAAAATACCTATGTAAAGTTGCGAGAGGTTGGTTTGTCGTATAAATTCCCCGCAAGTTTTAATCAAAAAGTGAAAATATTTCAAGATTTGAGCATTTCATTGGTCGGTCGAGATTTGTTTTATATTTATACCAGTTTGCCTGATAATATTAATCCAGAAGGAACGAATGGTGCGGGTAATGCGCAAGGATTGGAATGGGCGGCATATCCAGGGACGCGGTCGTTTGGGTTTAATATTAATGCGAAATTTTAAAAGGTATCCGATACGCGCAGCGCTATCCGATACCTTAGGCAATTCCCAATAATAAATTAAACATTTTATAGTGCCCTTTTTCCATCTAAGAAACCTTAAAAAACCTTGTGTAGCCAGGCTATATGCGGTTTTTAAAAATTCCTTAGATGAAAAAATTGCTCATCTAAAATATCCAATTTATTAATGGGAATTGCCTTAGGAACGCGAAATAAATAAATGCAGATTTTTGACAGGATATTTTGTCCTCATTTTTTACTTTAAAAATGCTCATTATATCAACATAAATCGCACTTTTAAAGCAAAAAGGGAGAAGAAAACCTCACTCCCAAGAATCTGCATTTATTTATTTCGCGTTCCTAAGT
>JBLHWU010000190.1:0-12683 GCA_047629355.1 Saprospiraceae bacterium
TTACAATTAAGCGGAACAATCGATGACGTCATTTGGATATTTCCAATAGGAATACCTCCATCACAACCATCAAAAGCGTCTGGAAAATCGGGTACTTGAAGTGCATCACTACATTCTATTGTTAAATCAGGTGGAATATTTGTGAAAAATGGTTCAAAAGTATCTATATAAGTATAAGTCACCGAAACAGATTGAGCCATATTTCCACAGTTATCCATGACATCAAAAGTAAAAACTTCTGCCCGTACTTGGTTATTATTACAATTAAGCGGAACAATCGATGACGTCATTTGGATATTTCCAATAGGAATACCTCCATCACAACCATCAAAAGCGTCTGGAAAATCGGGTACTTGAAGTGCATCACTACATTCTATTGTTAAATCAGGTGGAATATTTGTGAAAAATGGTTCAAAAGTATCTATATATGTATAGATTACGCTTACCGAAGCAGGATTTCCTCCCGCATCCATGACGGTAAAAATCCATTCATCCTGACTGGTTTGATTGTTGAAACAACCTAAAGGTGTAAAAACACTATTGAACATAATATTCGCAGAAATATCTCCATCACAAGCATCCTCAGCAGTAGGGAAAGGTGGCACAATGACGAAATCACTACATTCAAGCGTTAAATCAGGTGGGACATTGGAAAAAACCGGCGGATCGTTGTCGGGGTTACAGTTGCCGACGGTGGCACAAGCGGAGAGTTCGGAGGCTTCAACCTCAATCATACCATTAGCTAAAGAAATACTGGACATTGCAGTTACTATATCTCCAATATTAAAATTAGTAGCTGGTGTAAAAGTCCATGTGCCATCAGGTTGAACGCTTGTCACGCCTACATAACTTCCCTGACAAGCCGCAGTTGGACAAGTGGAATTATCTTGAAGATATATTTCTACATCAGAAAAATTAATATTAAATAAGGCAGTCCCTGTAATTTCGGTAGGGGATGCAGTCAAAATAATTGGACTCGGTTGGTTATTATTCCCAATACCATTTAGCTCAATTGCTTTAGTAGTATTGCAGATAAAATTATTTTCCCAAATATCATTTAAGTTACTAAATACAGAAACCCCAACATCATTATTAGCTATTGTATTGGCTCTTACCGTTGTATTTTCACCACCAAGAAGCGCAACCCCTGTACTTGCACCGTAAGTGCCACCGTTTTCAGTAGTACCAATAAAATTAGTGAAAATAATGGTATTATTAGAATTAGCCCTGATGTCAATTAACGGGTTACCATCTCCAGAAGAAGCACCTATCATATTAAAACGTATATTTGTAGTATCCGCATTTAATTGACACTGAATACCTACAGATGACAGGGTATTGCCTACACCATTTTCATCAATTCCAATTCGATTTCCTTCAATCGTACAATTGTCCGCTTCGCTTATAAAAATTTGTTGGGCTGCATTATTCGTAATAATATTCCCCATTCCAACAGCACCAATTCGATTACCACTACCCATAGGAGAGATAAATATTCCACTACCTGAAGAGTTTTGTAATTTCAATCCATAGATTTCTGCATTTTCTCCACCTATATAAATTGAAGTGCTTTGTGTACTAAATGTTCCATCCAAAACAATAACAGGATTATCCACAAATCCAGGTTGAGTTGTTCCATCCACAATCGTTCCTGCATCAATAATATCATATCGGGTAAAATAAGTAATCGTATGCGGGCCATTCCCTGGTATATTAAAACTAATGGTTTGGCTACCTGCAAGATTATTTGTGCATGTTATGGCATTCCGCAACGACCCTGCTCCCAAATCATTCGTATTCGTCACCACAAAACCTCCATTTTGGTTCTCAAACGCCCCCAAATCAGGGAAGCAAGTGACGATGCGAGGATTAAATATTTGGTCAAAATCAATGACTTCAGCGATGTTGATGTCACCGTCTCCGTCATTAATATCTATTGGAAGTAGCGAAATATCTCCTAAATTGATACCCAACGAACCATCTGCCAAAGCCAAATCACCGAAAGGCGCATTGACGAAATTGGGTATTCCAGTGATGTTGTTGTTCGTACCAGCCGTTAAGCCTGAACCTGCAAAATTGCCGATGAGGTTGTGAGAAGCAGTTAAAGTGGCATCATTTTGAATATCAGCGTTGTTTGGTGCCACATTTCCAAATACAATGGAATTTTGCAATAACAAATCACTACCTACCGAGTTCCAAATACCTCCGCCACTTATACTTGCAGTATTAAATGCAAAGGTACAATTCGTAAAAACATTACCTGCAGACCCTGGTGCGATAGCACCTCCGAAAGAACCCGCAGTATTGTTAAAAAAAGAACAATTAACCAAAGTGCTTGGTACAAATAAATCTACTGCACCTGATTGAGAGATAGCGATATTATCAGCAAAATGGCAATTAATCATGTACAGAGTTCCTCCAGAGGCTGCCAATGCTCCACCATTTCCACTATTGTTTCCAACAAAAATACAATTAGACACGATTAAATCGCCAAAACTACTAATGCCTCCTCCGAAATCATTCCCAGAATTACCGTTTTCTATTCTAAAATTTTTGATAGATACGGAATTGCCACCTGCAATGTCAAAAATTCGATTGGTACCATTTCCGTTCAACGTAATACTTTCACTGTTGCCATCGATTACCAAACTCTTATTGATAAAAATTTGCCCACTCGTCAGTGTTATCGTACCACTCAGATTAAACTCAATCTGGTCACCAGAAGGCGCAGCCAAGTTGTCAACAGCGTCTCGAAGCGAGCCAGAGCCACTGTCGTTCAAATTGGTGACAAGATAAATTGCCCCTTGCATCGAAATACTAAAAGCCATCAAAAAAACGGTAAACATTGAGGATTTGTTGAAAAAGGGAAGACATAGCTCCACCTTCTTCATTCTTTGGCAGAATGATTGTAAATTCATTGTTTTGTTGTTTCAAAAATTTAGAAAAACAGGTTTAAATGCAAAGACCTACACGGTCAGAACATTATTCAAGAAGTTGTAAGATTAGAGTTGAAAGCGAACCTGTACTGATTTCAAATAGTAAAATCAGTATGCAAGCCATTCAGTGGTATTAGAATCTATTTAATTAATTTCAGAGTATTCTAAGTAACGCGTAGCAATTACCACGTGTTCCTTAAGTGGTTATATCTCTGTACCTGAGGTACCGTTTAGTAAATTAAATATATCAGTGAGTTCTATAATGTAGGTAATTTAATCACGATAGATTTCAAAAAATGTACGCGATTAGTTTGTTGTGGTTATTTTTTTTATTGAGTAAGTGGTATTTTTAGTATTTTTTTTTTGGAAAAAAAAACTGTCCTGTCTGATAGATAATAATAAGTAAAGGTGGAAAAATATGTCATACTTGGTATCTAAATAAGCATTTTTTACACAAAAAATTATATCGTTTTTTAACACTTCATAAGTCTTATTTATGGTTAAAAAAAGAAATAAAATCTTCTGTCTAAAATATCGTGAATTAGTTGTGTTAAATTGATAGGACAAAGGTATAAGTAAGCACGAAAATTCTGAATAGGTACAGGAGTGGGAAAGAGTAGGGTCTTGCCCCTACTTGTCAAAAAAAATGGTTGGAATCGGGCAGTTTAGAGGAGGCTGTAAGGAACGCGAAATGAATCAAGTAATTTTCGCCACTCCTTAGCACAAATTATCTCCGCCCAAAAATTCTAATCGGCAACCAAACCAGCAAAAACAAAACTACCGCCACTGCCTGCCCCGTCAAAATATACCAAGGATACGGTCCCATCAAATCCAAGGCCGATGCTACAGGCGGTTTACCCATCAAATACGCATAGTTTGAACCTAAAATCACATTCATTCCATACACAAGAACAAGGTATAAATTCGCTGCTAAAAAGGATTTGTAAAGGCTTTTAAAAGTCGGGTACATTTTGAAAACAACGGTAATATAAATCGCATAAACAATCAATCCACCGTGTACAATCCAGTATTTAAACCATTCAAAATTAGGGTAATTATTCGATAAATGTGGAGTCAAAACACCCTGTAGCGTTCCTGCTAAAATCCAGAAATAAATGATTTCATGGATTTTAAATTTTGGCATCCACATCAAGAAAGGCAGCAGCACCGCGACGATATTGCAGAGATCAAGTGGCAAGTGTTTCGCCATTTCAAAATCACCCAAATAATAGTAAATACCAATCCAGAAAAACGCCCAAAAAGCAATCGTCACCGCAAGGATACGGGACACCCAAATTCTTTGAAAGTAATTCAAATAACGATTGGACAACCAAGGAATCACAATTGACAAGACAACTATCAGCCCCATGATAGTCAGGTGCTGTGTGCCATACGTAACGAAGGTGTCGTTGTATTCAAAAAACGGGTGGTTGTCCATCTTATTTTCTTTTAAAAGGTCTGAGCTTAGTAACGGTGAAAGAATAAGTTCCCCAACTATCCTCGTTTATTTTGGTCTTTTTCTCCACTTCGGTCGAAATGACAAGAGGTATTTGCTTTTGAAATAGGAGTTATCTCTACATAATGACTGTTTCAAAAGTGGAAAATAAGGACAAAAGAAATACTTGATAGATGGCGGAGTTATTTTTTTTCCGTTACTAAGGAACGCGGAATAAATAAATGCAGATTCTTGGGAGTGAGGTTTTATTCTCCCTTTTTGCTTTAAAAAATCATTAATGGCCTATATTATTGAAAAAAATTTAAAGGGAAAATAGCGGAAAAAGATGTTTATAAAATTACCGAACTAATTGCTACGAGTTACCTCATCTGGGGTCAAAACATCCTATGATATGCAGTGGGTTCAGCCCACCTCGTACCTTTTACTTCTAAGCAAAACCGAAGTGGTGGGCAGAACCCACCGCTTCGGAAGAACTTGTTTTGTTGCAAAAAACTTAGAAGGCGTTTTTTAAACCTATTTTCGCATAATTTTTCAATTAAACCGCCGGCAGCACCTTCCCATCACAATCTCCAAATCCAATCCGTACCCCATCTTTCTCACACCAGCCTTTCAATTTCAAGGTATCCCCATCTTTCAAAAACTTGCGCTCCGAGCCATCTGGCATCGGAATAGGTTTAGAACCTCGCCAAGTCAACTCCAATAATGAACCATAAGAATCAGGCGATTTTCCGCTAATCGTACCCGATGCATACATGTCACCGACGTTGATATTACAGCCGTTGACGGTTTGGTGCGCGAGTTGCTGTACCATATTCCAGTACATATATTTGAAATTAGAATTACAAACCGTATGCGCATCTCCGCCGTCTGGCTGAATCTGAATTTGCAAATTAATATCGTAATTCTTCTTGCCTTCATACTGTAAATACGGCAAAACTCGCGGGTCTTGCTTCGGACTTTCCACTCTAAATGGCTCCAAGGCATCCATCGTAATCACCCAAGGCGATACGGTAGAACCAAAGCTTTTTCCCAAAAACGGTCCTAATGGCTGGTATTCCCAACCCTGAATGTCTCGCGCCGACCAGTCATTGAACAAAATCAAACCAAACATATAATCTTCCGCTTCTGCGGTCGAAACGCTCTCTCCCATTTTCGTGGACTTACCAATTACAAAGCCCATTTCTAATTCACAATCCAATAAGTTTGTCGGCCCAAAACCTGGCTGCGTCTCCCCTTCCGCTGGTCGCTTCTGCCCTTTCGGACGAATAATATCTGTTCCCGAAACCACAATCGAAGATGCACGTCCGTGATAGCCAATTGGAATGTGTTTCCAGTTCGGCATCAAGGCATTTTCTTTTCCTCGAAACATCGTTCCTACATTCATGGCATGCTCGATGCTTGAATAAAAATCGGTGTAATCGCCAATTTTTATGGGCATCAACATCTCACATTTGTCCTTATCATGCAAAAAGTGCCAAGAGATGTTTTTCGCTTCCTCATTATTTTCATCAAAAATATCTGCTAAACGATTCCGCAAATCCCGCGTTTTTTGCTTACCCAAAGCCATTAAATCGTTTAGGTATCTATTTTTAAAAATGTCCTTGTCAATTTCTAAATCGTCAAACAATGCCAAAAAATTCATCACTGATAAATCCACCACATAATCGCCCAAAGCGGTACAGACACGCGGATTGGTGTTGCTTTTGGTGCGAAATACGCCAAATGGTAAGTTTTGAATTGGAAAATCAGTATTTTCTGGGACTTCGACCCATGTTTTTCGGTTAGGATTGTTAGCTGGTATCATAAAATTTGGTATGTAAGTATATTAGTAACGGTAAAAAAATAACTCCGCCATTTAGACAGGGCAAATTTCCCTTATTTTTCACTTGAAATCAGTCAAAGTATCAACAATCATACTTCTTTCAAGTAAAAACTGAGAAAAATCATCCACTATCTAAATGGGGAACTTATTCTTTCACCGTTACTTAGTATATTTTTGGGTGTACATTTTTAAATGACGATGGTCGTTTGTAAAGTCTTATAAAATCAGTTTTCATAGCATTAACCCCCGACCCCTAAAGGGGAGTACATCCGAGATTCTGATGAAATTAGTTGATATGACAAGATATTTTTCAGCACTTTCCCTAATATACCTTATTAAAAATTAAGGTACTCCCCTTTAGGAGTCGGGGGTTGGTGCAAAAAGGACAGAACTTCCTAAACGACATTAGTACAGACCCATATTTTCAAGTTCGGCAAATGTAGGAAATTTTATTGTCTGCATAGAAATTTTAACAGATAGGAGTTGGAATAGAAGTATTAAATGTGGGGTTGATTTATAGCGACCTCTTTCGTGCACCCTAAACCGAAAACATTGAGCCGTAAAATAAAAAAACTCCAACACCTGGGATGGTGATGGAGCACTAAACATACTATGAGAAAACTACACAATGCAAAGGTAGCACCTTTATTAAGATAAAAGTCCTGTCTTTTAGTGAATGGTCATGTATTAAGGAAAAGTGGTATGTTTTAGTTATTAAACGGATTGTTAAATTTTAAATATGAATTATTCTTTTTAATGAAAAAGGAGATTTAAGCCATTTGCTTAAACCTCCTTTTTTTCAAAAAAAATAATTCTTAGTAAAACCGATTTAATAAGTTGGACCATAATGCGCCGTAATTTTTTCTTCTAAAGAATTCAAAAAATCGTTGCATAAGTAGGTGACCTTAAATAATCGACACTTTTGACAGAGGATATTTTTTGTTTAAGAAAAAAAAAAATCCTTTAATAGTCCTTCTATTGAAGGCGTTTTTAAGTTTTTTAAACGGAAAATAGTCCTGTCGAAAAGTGTCGATTATTTAGGGGCACTTACTTAGCCTTCGTTACGGAACTATTTTTTGTGTTTTTTAGAAGAGAAAAGGACAAGCATAATGGCCCAAGTTATTGAATCGTTTTTACTTACTTAATTTTTTAATAGTTTTTTACTAAGCATTGCGCCATCCACATCAATTTTTACAAAATAGGCACCTTTTGGAAATTTATCCATGTTTATCGTTTCGTTAAAAGTTCCAGCAGGTTGTTTGCCAAAAATTTCAAAAGAAACAGCTTGCCCCATTAAGTTAAAAACCGTCATTTGTACTTCCGCAGTGGCGTTGATTTCTATTTTTAAATTGACTAAATCAGTGGTTGGATTGGGGCTGATTTGCCAGTCGGTAACCGAAGTATT
Source organism: Saprospiraceae bacterium (assembly GCA_047629355.1). GTDB lineage: Bacteria > Bacteroidota > Bacteroidia > Chitinophagales > Saprospiraceae > CAYUNA01. The sequence continues at coordinate 7,620 of JBLHWU010000190.1, forward strand.
TTCAAAAGTATTTATTACTGTTGGTAAAGTTCCAATAAAAGCGATAAAATTCACGTTTGTTTCGTCCATATCGCCTTGCACAGAAAGTCCAGGTTCAAAATCTACTTGATATATAATTTGTCCTTCACCTATCACATTTCGAGCGATGGAAGGAAACACGGTTTCGATTGCGGGGAAAAGGTCTGGTTCTACTACCGTTTCTTCTGTAATCAAATCTTCTGGTGTCGTCCAATCACCACCGCTACTACGCACCATTCTATAAATATGGCGATTGTGCTGTGCATTCGGGTTAGCATTGTCATTAATAAAATTCTCCATGACCGCAGAATAAACCAAATGTAAGTTATTATCTGCATCTACTCCAACACTTGGATAAGAAGTCAAAGAATTGAAATATAACGCAATATTATCAATACTTGCGATGTCTAAAACACCATTACCATTCACATCTTCCGCGTCAGCAATTACTTGGATGGAATCCTCTCCAAAACTCTCATTCCAATACGCTATTCCACTGGTTGCTGGGAAATAAGTCGTACCGTCGTCAGTCAAATCTTCGTCTTGCACATACATTTGACCAAAGAAAGCATGCACCATATCGTTGTTGTCGATAATAACTGCACCCGATTGGTCAGAGGTCAAAATTGCTAATGGACTCGGTGAAATCAAAGAATCATAAGGTGGCAAATCATCGACAGTATAACCTGAATCTATCATATAATTGTCCAATGGAAAATCATGCACGGTCATCTCTGTCCACGTCTCTCCATTGTCTAAAGATTTGAAAACATCTACATCTGCAAAAGCTCCAAAATGAGCAACGACCACGGTTTCCCCATGCGCATCAATCGCATAACTATCCGCACTTCCTGACACCAAAGCGGTATTGTCCAAGCCCGGAATAATCATATCTTGAATGTCATAAGTCGCTCCACCATCCGTCGAGCGATAGTACAAAATATGCCCATCAATGCCCTCATAAACAGTCCCGTCATTTACTACTGGTGCAGTAATAGCAATGACATGAACTGAGTTGCCATCATCGCCACCGACTGCCATTCGCGGCCAAACCACGCCTGCTGGAGTCCCATTTGGAACGTTCATTTCGCTCCACGCTGTACCACCAATTGAATTGGTCAACTGATGTAATTGCAGCGGTGCTTGAAAAACATGATTGATAATAACTTCGTTGTCATCAGCGGTCGAACCAATAGATGGCCAGCCCGTTCGGAGACTCTCTTCCAATCTAGCCGTCGGGTCTTCTCCCCAGCTATCTCCATCGAAATAATTATAACCGGTTCCACGCATTGGGTAACCGCTCGCAGCTTCCATTCCACGCGTCCAAATCGCAGAAAGTGTACCATTTGCATGAGTTACAATACGGGAAGCCATCGAACCATTAGTTTGTAAATCATAAACCGTTGTACCAATCAATATCTCGGTATCCGTGCGAGAACTCACTGCATTTTGCGGAACATCAAGGGTATGATTCGATAGATTTGGTTCTTCTCCAAGGTCTAAAATTGCAGGCTGCATCGGCTGTGCGACCCAGAGATTAGAGGATTTTTGTAGCGTAGAAGATTGCCCAAATAGATTGCTAAATGAACCAATCATCATTAAAAAGGTAAAGAGTAAAGTTTGCTTCATAATTTTTTTATTTGAAGTGATTTTTGAAAAAAAACTTTATTCTAAAATTATTTGCGTGTAGCTAAATAGTATTCTGTTCCTATTCTTCGTTAGACTTATTCGCAATAGCTATGGCTATTCCGTCAAAACTTGCCTCGAGTAGCAACAAAACCGTCATTTCCATGCCTCACAAAAATTTTAGAATGAAGTCTGTTTTAAAGACTAAAATTACATTTTTTTCTCATTTATAAAAACTAGCCAGCTAATTCCTTTGGCAATCCAGCATCATTTTTGTTGTTTTTGAAATAAAAAAAGCCGTTGTCCTCAAAGATTTTCTACTTTTGCGGTCTCCAAATTAAATGATAGAATACCCTTTTTACTTCAACATGATATTATTTGACTCTTATGGAACGCGAGGAAAGTTATATATTTTCACTCCTATAAAAATAATACGCCTCACCTGCGGCGAGGCGGGTGGACTCCTTGAAGAAGAAAATCGATTTTCATAAAACCGATTTTCTCCCTCAAACTCCTTTTATTTATAAAACAAACAGACTTTATATTACACGTAAGTAGGTGCCCCCAAATGATGAATGTTGAATTATAAATGATGAATAATTCATCATTTGGCAAAGACATTGACTTATTAAAATTGATTACATGAAATTAGCCGCCATAGATATTGGTTCCAACGCCATCCGTCTCCACATTGTGAAGGTGTTTGAAGAGAACAATTTAGTAAGTTTTAAAAAATTGGAATATCTACGATTTCCGTTGCGATTGGGACACGATGTTTTTAAAAAGAAGATGATTTCCATTCCAACGCTTGATAAGTTCACCAAATTGATGCGCACCTTCAAATTGCTCATTGATTTGTACGAAGTTGAAGGCTATAGTGCAGTCGCCACTTCTGCTATGCGAGAGGCAGAAAACGGCGAAGAAGTTAGAGATTATATTTTGAATCAGACAGGCGTAAAAATTGATATTATTTCAGGAGAAGATGAGGCGCGGGTACTGTACAAAGCCATTTTACCGTATTTGCAAAGTAGTCATTCTATCCATATTGATGTCGGTGGAGGTAGTACAGAATTGAATTTTTTTGAGAGTAAGAACTTACTTAAAAGTAAGTCTTTCAAAATTGGTTCTGTCCGAAAACTATCGCGTGAACAACGAATCCATATTTTTCAAGAAATGAAAGAATGGGCGCAAATTGCCAAAGAATCCAAGCCTAAAAATATCGTTGGTATTGGTACGGGTGGCAATATTGGAAAGTTATTTAAACTCTCCAAAAAACCTGTAAATCAGGCGATGTCTCTGGTTGAATTAAAAGGATTGGCTGCTTACGTGAAAGAATTTAGCGTGGAACAACGGATGTCTATGCTCAAAATGAACCCCGACCGCGCCGATGTCATCATTCCTGCTTCTGAAATCTATATTAAGGTGCTTCAAAATGTGGGTAGCGACTCCATTTTAGTTCCTAAAGTTGGGTTGAAAGATGGATTGGTTTATGAATTGTATGAGCAAATGACTGGGAAAAGTATTGACCAAATTGAGTTTTTAGAGGATTTTTAGACTAGTAAATTGAATACTGTTTAACGCAAGTTTTGTACAATTTTAAAGGCGCATCGCGCCGACACCGTTTGTAAAAAAATTGAGATTATATTTTCAAAGTGGCATCGCCATGACAACAATAAAACCAATAGTACCGCCGCGATGCGGCTTCAGAAATGAAGCATAGTCAATAGCTTCAAAAAAAAAACCGCCTCACCTGCAGTGAGGCGGGTGGCTTTTTATCGTATTTTACTAAGTAGTTATTCAAGTTAATACTGTCGGATGATTTGGAATGGGCAGAAGATTTTAATGAAAAATACAACTCAAAAGTCCGTAAAGAATACCGGAAGAGCAGTTTTTCTATTAACTTTGCTCGCTTAAAATATCGCCGTAAAAACTATAAGAAAGTACTTTTGTTATTACAACAAAGCGAATTTCAAGAACTTTTCATCAACGTTTTCGCGAAGATTGTCATGCTAAAAATCTTTTATGAAACAGTAAAATGGGATGTGCTTTTTTCTCACATCCAAAATTTAAAAAACTTCATTTATCGTCAGAAAGGTTTGGGTTATCATAGCGATAATTATTTAAACTTCTTGCGATATGCTGGAAAATTAACTAAAAAAACGGTGCTTTCTAAAGTGGACATAAAATACTTGGTTAAAAGCATTCAGGAAAAAGGAAAATTAGCGAAAAGAGATTGGTTAATTGAGCAATAGAACAATTAATAGACAGCGGTGACACAGGACTAATTCCTTTTACAACAACTCAACAATTATGGAAAATAGAAACAACACACTCCGTGAACTTCGTCCCCAAATCCCCATCATCATTGAGGAAAATGCGGCTTCTGATGCAGAAAAATTTCAGAATAGAACGTTGCGTCCTATTTTAAAATTTCAACATGACTTATTAGTTGAACTATTTAAGCGATATATTGAAAAGCGGAAAGGGGTATTTCACAAATTAATAGAAGAAAGAAAACTGGAATATATTGAGCATTCGGTACGCAAAGATTTGAAGTTTAAAAACTTGTTATTGGGGGTAATCATCGGATATTTCACCGCCGAAGAAACAATTTTATTTTTCAAAGCAGAAAACGAGAATAGCCGCAGAATGAGCAATTTAATCATTCAGCGGCTGCAAAGTAAAGTATTGGAATTTTAAAAATGTCTTTCATTCTACTTTAAGACTCTTGTGTCGCTTTCTATCAAATGCCCTTTGTGTTTTGCATCGAATTTAAACGTCTTAGTAACTGTAAAAAAATAACTCCGCCATCTATCAAGTATTTCTTGTGCTCTTATTTTCCACTTTTGAAACAGTCATTATGTAGAGATAACTCCTATTCAAAAAGTAAACATCTTTTGTCATTTCGACCGAAATGGAGAAAAAGACCAAAATAAATGTTGCCAGATGGCGGACTTATTCTTTCACCGTTACTTAAAGTAGAATGAAATGGTTCAAAAAATCAGGACATATTTTTAAGATACTTTTTAGATATTCGATTAAGGAACGCGTAGTAATTAATCGGGTAAAATTTTTAGACAAGATTTTTTCGATAGTTTTTCTTTAAAAATTCTTGAATAGCCAGTGTTATTGAAGAAATTTTTAAAGAAAAATAGTGGAAAAAGATGTTTATAAAATTACCTGATTAATTACTACGCGTTCCTTAATCGAATATCTAAAAAGTATCTTAAAGTACAAATATGTTCGTTTTTTTATTATAAAATCAAGGGAGACCAGATAAACTACTTACTTATTGGTACCAATAGTTCGTGGGGTTATTTTCAGAATATCCTACGGTCTTACCGTAGTTTATATGGACTAGTTTTAATTATTTCCATGTGTGGGGGATTCCCATACCCTCAAATAATTAAAAATCAAATT
>JBLHWU010000191.1:0-12564 GCA_047629355.1 Saprospiraceae bacterium
TCACTCTTTTTGCAGATAGAAATGTGGAACTCATCGGAATGAATGCTGCACAAACTAATAGTATCAATTCTGGTTTTATTGTCTTATTGGCTATCCCATTTTCTTTCTTATGGACATGGATGAGTACCCGTAAAATGAACCCAAGTTCTCCGTTCAAATCAGGGGTTGGATTGATTCTTTTGGGTTTAGGTTTTGTGACTTTTGGTTTCTCTGCTACTCAAGCAAACGATTTGGCACAAACGCCGATGTTTTACTTGATATTGGGGTACTTTATTTTGACGGTGGGGGAGTTGTTTATTTCTCCAATTGGTTTATCCAAAATGACGGAATTAGCACCTGCAAAGTTCGCGGCATTTATCATGGGCATCTTCTTTTTGTCCTCTTTTTACGGACATTTTTTTGCTGGAAAAATCGCGGTATTTACCAGCGTTGACGCCACCGCAAGCAATCCTTTAAACGATGGATTTATCGGCAGCCTTGTGGAACACATCACTGGAATGACGCAAAGTGGCGCGCAATTGATGGGCGGAAATTTTGAACAATTGTACTCATATGTGTCGGTGTATGCGGGACTTGGACTTGTTTGTATTTTAGTGGGTTTGGGGGCGTTGGTACTTTCGCCTTTTGTTAAAGGGTTGATGGGTGGAGTGGAGTAGTGCTTTGGTTTAAAAAAGTAGGTGTTACTTTCCGAAGTAACGCCTACTTTTAAGGCGCTAGGGTGAAAACTGTGGGTAAGTTTTAACAAAGGGAGTTTAAGGGAGAAAATGGTTTTGTAAAAACCGTTTTTCTCCCTTAAGAACCCCTCGCGCATTGCCGTAGGCAATGCGTACTGTTTTTTTGAAGCTCGAAAATCTTACGATTTTCTCGCTTCTCATATTGACCCACACTTTTCACTGTAGAGCCACTTTTAAAAACAAAAAATAATATTCATCTTTGCGGAAAAAATAACTACAATGAATATTCAAAATAGCAAAATTACGGACATTGATGAAATTTTTCGGCTCTACGGAATCGCTTCTGCTTATCAAAAATCGAAGAAAACGGTCGTCGTCTGGCCAGCATTTGAACGGTCGATGGTAGAGCGTGAAATTAAGGGGAATCATCAATGGAAATTAATAATTGATGGTCAAGTCGCCTGCGTTTGGGCAACTGCTTTTAGCGACGAACAAATTTGGGAAGCGCGCAATGTCGATTCCGCAATTTATATTCACCGAATCGCGACAAATCCTGATTTTCGTGGACAAAATTTTGTGAAAATCATCGTTGATTGGGCAAAAGAACACACGAAAGCATTAGGAAAAGACTATGTCCGATTAGATACCATTGGTCACAATGAAAAATTGATTGCGCATTATGTGAAGGGAGGTTTTGACTTTTTAGGCATGTTTGAATTGAACAATACGGATGGATTGCCGGCGCATTATCAGAGTTTGCCAGCGGCTTTGTTTCAGCTAAAAGTATAAATGAAATAATAAATGGAAGAAATAGAAAGCTATTATTTTTCTATCAATGTTTTTATCCAACCCACACATTCCTCCGCATCAATAATCGACCAAGAATGCGGATGTCGTTCCCCATTTCGACGATAGCCCGTTTGGAAAGTTTGGATAAATTCTGCCTCTTCATTGCCCATCAACATAAGGCGATTAATTAGTTCAGAACTCGGAATGTAATTGCCAAATAAAGCGTTCTGATTTCGATTGACCAATCGCCAGGGAATGTCAATGTCGTGATAAGTGCGCACGGCTACATTTTGCAGAAATTGCTCATTCTCGCCCAATGCTTTATCCATAGAAAATGGGCTGAGTTCTCTGAATATTGCTGGTTGCTCATCGGGTGTGCCACCATACGTTTGGCGGTGAAAATCGCGAATCCACTTCGCTTCATTAACGGCAATTTCTGAATAATTGGTTTTTAAAATTTCTTTAGACATGGACCATAAATAAAACAAGTCAATTGGCGAGTCTGCCATAAAAACACCTCTTGGATTGATAGGATAACGGTCGGGAAATTCTTTACACAACTCCGCGTAACGCAAGGCAATATTGCCACCTGCCGAGAAGCCACCCAAGAAAAAGTTATTGCTTTCTACTTTATTATTTTTGACAACATTTTCTAAGGTTCTAGTCAATTTTTCTTGCACCAAACTATCCGCTGTCAACCTGGTTCGACCCGCAAATCCGATAGTCAATAAGTTATTTTTAGCGGCAAATTCAGGCAGTTTTGTATCTAAAAAAATGTCCTCAGGACGCTGTCCAAATCCTGCAAATAAGACCAATACGCCGTCGATTTTTTTACTTGTTGGCTGCACGGTTAAATAATAACCATAAGTCTCCTCTTGGTCATCAATAATGATTTTTTGAATATCTAGATTAAGACTTGAATTGTCCGTTTCAGGCTGTGCTTCAGATTGGCAACTGAAAAGCCAAAAACACGACAATACAATTGAAAATTGTAGGTATTTCATATTTTAAAAAAGCTATTTATAAATTATTTCATGTCTTCCGTCCACCATCTACTGCGATGAATTAGAAATAACTCCCTACACGCCTTGCCGAAGGCGAGGCGCACTGTGTTTTTTGAAGCTCGAAAATCTTAGGATTTTCTCGCTTCGGAAAGTCAAACACATTACAATGTCCCTGATATGTAACACACTCAATTAATTTCACTAAAAAATTGCATCAATTCTTCCTCTTGTTTCACTGACCGACCAATAGATTTTTCATTCCAAAGACTATTCTTATGGGTATTGACTTCTCGCAACCTTCGCGGCAGTGTCGTATCCGCTAATAAAGGAATGTCTGTTAGCATGCCATTAAAATCGGAGTATTTAGCTTTGTTCTCATTCGTTTTCGCAATATTTTTAACCAAATGATTGCGAGAGGGCGTAGCTTTTTCTTTTTTTATAAATACTTTTTGAGGACTGACATTGACTTTTTTACCGGCCAATCGAGCTGCAGGCATTTCCCGATAAACGGTATCGTACTTTGTTTCAAAAACTGTATCGACTAAGACGACTTGTCCTGAATTAAAATTATCAGCAGAAGGTGCAATTACCACCTGATTTTTACCCCAAACCGCCATAAATAGCAAGCCAACAAAAGCTGCTGCCGCTTGCCACATCGGTACTTGAAAATTGCCCACTTTTGTCAAGAAAGTCGCCACCGGTCGTCGTTCCTTCCGTTGTTCTCGCATGGCTGCCATTAAGTTGGCTTTTACGCGAGGGGAGGGGACCGTCGTTCGTGTATTCAACCGATTCTTAGTGCCACACAGCACCAACCGAAATTGCCCATATTCCTTTTCAGAAATACGCGACAATACCGTTTCACGCTCCCCATCCGTCAGCTCCCCAAACGTCTTGGCGCGAATCAATCCTTCTATATTCTTTTCAAATTCCATCGTCTTATTATTTCGATTGATTGGATTGATTGGATTAATTCGATTATGTGCTCAATCGAGCCAATCAAATTAATCGAATCAATCGAGTCAATTATTGAAAGATTTTCAATTTACTACTTAATTTTTTGACTGAATAAAACAGCCGCGACTTCACTGTGCCTTCTGGACAACCAATGATTTCACTGATTTCTTTCACACTTTTTTCCTCTTGATACCGCAATACAAAACACGCCTTATGTTGGTCAGTCAAACCGTTAACCGCCGTTTGCAATTCCTGTTCAAACAAGTCTTGGTCCAAAGGGTCGGGGAGATAACTGACACATTCTGTAACCTCTCCGTCCGGTACGTTATGGGTAAATTTATATTTGCTATTTCGTCGATATTCGTTTTTAATCATGTTGCCCGCCACCGTATACAGCCACGTCGAAAACCGTCGATTGGCGTCAAACATTGCTGGACGTTCCACGATTTTCATAAACAAATCCTGCGTAAAATCATCGGCTTTCTCCGTGTCTTGATACAGCATCCGATAGAAATGACTGTGCATCCGACCATTGTATCGTTCGTACAATTCCTCGAAAGCACGGTCGTTGCCTTTGCAGATATCGCGCATCAGGTCTTCGTCCGTTAAGTTTTGATATGTCTTTTTAGTAAAAAGCAAATAACTAATTTAATGGTTAATTTTTAATGGTTAGTACGCTGTACGCTGTCGCTGTAAAGTAAGTTTGTTTAAAGTTTAAGAAGCGAGAGAATCGTAAGATTTTCGAGCTTTTCAAATTTAAGCAAAACTCATCCAAATGCTATCCGACACTATTAACTTGAATAACTACTTAGTAACGGAAAAAAAATAACTTCTCCAACTCTCCTGTATTTCTTTTGCCCTTATTTTTTACTGTTTGAAACAGTCATTATGTATAGATAACTCCTATTTCAAAAGCAAAAACTAAGACCAAAATAAACGAGGATAGTTGGGGAACTTATTCTTTCATCGTTACTTAATGACGCACAAAATAAGTTTTAAACTTATAATATTTTATCAAAAACTTCTTGCTTCTTGTTATTTTTTATACTCAATCACTTCCATAAACGCTCGAAACCCAACCGACGGGTCAGTTTCTTCAAAGCTTTTTTTAGAAGTAACTTTACATTCTTCTGGAGGATTTGCCCAGCTGCCGCCCATTGCTTCTCCTTTGACATCAATCATTTCAGATAGATTGCCGCTCATATTATAAAGTCCGTAATCATTAGGGAAGTAAGCATCTGCGATGACTTGAAAGAAACCGCCATCTTTAAAATCGCCGAGCTTTACAGGGCAATCTTTGCAAGGTTCAACGCCTCCTATGAAAACACCATCGCTATCTTTTAAATTCAAAGCGTCTCCATTAAATAGGAAACAGCCTTTCGCATTGGTCACATATTGTCCGCCCCAAGGGTAAGGAGCGGTGTGCGCCCCGTGTGCCGCATAATTCCATTCCACTTCAGTTGGCAATCGAAATAGCACTTTTTTAAACCGTTTTTTGCGGTCAGTAGATTGATTGTAAACCTGTGTTATCCACTGACAATACAACTGCGCGCCTTCATAAGAAATATTATAAACAGGCATTTCGGGGTCGTCCGGATGTCCATGTCCAAAGAGCTCTTTATCCGGAATATTTTTGAAAGAATCAGGTAACATCGCTCGCCAATTGACCTTTTGCATTTTTGCATTTTCCAATTTTTTATAGTCTTTATTTTTCAATAAATCCATTAAAAAACCTTCATAACGTTCATTTGTCATTTCGGTATCCATTGCGTAGAGGTTGCCTTTTATTTTTACAAAATTCTGGTCAAGGTCTCTTCCTTTTAAAATAGAATTGATGTTTTCTTCGCTTTGGCGTTCTCCCAAATAAGCCGAAATATCATCTTCCCGTCCACCTTTCTCCGCAATGATTTTCACCACCTTTTTCAAATCAGTTGCTTTCGTCATTTCCCCCGCTGCTTCATAATGTTTGTGCAAACGCAATAGTGCAGGCAAATAATTCACATTCATCACATTAACCACTTGCTCGCTAGTTTCTTTTTCAAAATTGACGGTCAAATAGTCTTTTAAAAATTTATTTTCATAGTTGTTTTTAATCACCGCAATGTTGTCAAAACTATCGTCTGAATATTTAAATGCCAAACCCGTCATAAACAAATCACCCTGAAATTTATCTCTAATAACCTGTGGAATCGTTGGCGCAAAATAAACGGGGCGTTGTGATTTTTTACAAATATGTTCCGTAATTTTGACTGAATAATCCGTATAGTTATAATTGACTTCTTCTATCTTTAAATCAAACGCAGGAATATCTGCCCGCTCAAAAATGGCTTTCCTGTAATCCTCAAAACCCATCATCAGAGAAGTATTGATAATCGTAATGTCTGGACGGACATTTTGCACCAATTGAAGAATCCAAGATGGATAAGTATCGTTGTCTACCCAAGTGAGCAAGATGCCATCTTGCTCTACGGACATCAACATATTGTAATTCCATTTCAAGGCTCCAGGCGAATAATCTTTAGTGTCAAAAATGCGCTGCATGACTTCTCGAAGTTTCTCCTTATTAAGGTTGATTTCGTAATAATTAGCCATGCTTTCCTGAATTTCAGGGCGTTTTGGTCCAATTTCATAAGCTTTTAATAAATGGTCAAAGGATTTTTGATTGCGCCCAATTTGAATATATTGGATGTAATGATTTTCAAAAGAATCAGGAATGGTTTTGTTGATTTTTTGAGCAATTTCAGCTAAATTAAATTGCGTTGCGTCATCCGTTGATTTCATATTGGCATAACGCGCAGCTTTGAAATAATTCCACCAAGCCGTTGCATTTTTACCATCATTTTTCAATTCTCCTTGCCACAATGTTGCCTGCTGTTGATAATAAGAAAATGGCTTGTCAACGCGCGTGATTGGCAAAATTGGCTCTGGACTCGTCTGCGATTCTGCAAAAACCTGACAAGTCAGGCAGATTAAAAAGGTTAGTATTAAAAGTATATTTTTCATGAGCAAAATTTGCGTTGTTGTAGATGATTTGAAGGGTTATACACGCAAATGGCGAAGGGTTCAAATTTATTTCAATTTATTTTATGGTTCTTTTACAAATCCAGTGAAATACAAGTTTGTTCTTGTTTTATCAAAGGGATTTTGAGGGACAAAAATGTTTTTGCAAAAACCATTTTTGTCCCTCCAAATCTACCCACGCTGCCGCAGGTAGCGCGCACTGTGTTTTAAGAAGCTCGAAAACCCTAAGACTTTCGAGCTTCTTAAAATTCAAGGAATACTTTATTCCGCGAAATTTGTCAAAGAACTCAATTTGTTTTAAAATTTAATTCTTTAATGAGAAAGTTAGTCCCTATATTGAGTGTTGAAGCTGATTTTTTTACCGAATGAAAAAATAAAACAATGAAGTTATTTGCCCTTTTGGTTGGGATTAATGATTATCCGATGTCTCCGTTATCTCAGTGTGTTTCTGATGTGAAAGTGATGAAGACTTACCTAAAAAGTTTATCGAATCATTTTGAAAAAATAGAGATTCAAACGCTTACGGATAAAAAAGCGAGTAAAAAAGGTATTGAAAATGGGGTCTCCCAATTTTTGGCGCAAGCTACCGATGAAGATATTGCCCTATTTTACTATTCGGGACACGGAGCTCATGAAAATGCGGATGGACGATTTCCGTATGAAGCTGATGGAAAACTGGAGTGTTTGGTAGCCCATCATACCAGTAGTGATGATGCTGGCTTTCTTTTAGCAAATAAAGAAATTCAGTATCTGTTTTCAAAACTGCCTCAAAATCCGCACCTCATTTCTATTTTTGATTGCTGCCATTCTGGAAATATCGTGCGCTCAATCGACGAAACCAAAGAAGAGTTAACCTTAAAAAGGCTGTCTAATATTTTTCCAGCGAGAAAAGCAAAAGAGTTTCTTTTTGCTAAGGAAATTCCACCGAAAAAATTTAAAACCCAGACCGTCGAGAAATTAATTCCTGCTAAAAACTCTATTCATATTTCTGCCTGTACTTCCAGTCAATCTTCTTGGGAAAATAGAAAGGGAGGCGTTTTTACTCGTTATTTATTAACCTTATTGAAGGCAACTAACAATCATTTGACTTATCAAGAAATTACGCGATGGGCGAAAGTTAGCTTGCGCAATGTGACCAAAACACAGCAAACGCCTACAATTGGTGTGCAAGGTTCTGGTGATTTGAACCCATTTTCAGCATGGTTGAATCTTCCAATCAATAAGGCAAGTGATAATGCTGAAAAATTAGTGATGCACACTCAGAAACAGGGTTGGCAATTGCTGCGGGGTTCAGTTATGGGCATGAAGAAAGGCATGGAAGTGACGATACCTACTTGGGAAGAAAAAAGTAGTGAATGCTACCACTGGTAAAGTTAGTTTCGATTCTTCCAAATTGATTTTTAAAGGAAATGATGAGGATTTATTGAAGGTGTCAAAAAAGTATGCTGCCAGTTTGAAAACCATTGATTCTAAGTTGAAAATATTTGTCAATGACTTGGATTTTGATGCAGCAACTAAATCGATGATTGAAAAACTTATCACTAAATTCGATAAAGTTGAATTAACGGACAAAGCAGCGGCAGATTATTGGGTCAACATTTTTAATCAACTTACGTATTTAACATTGCCCAATGATGACTTTCGACCATTGGCCAAGCAAATTGATTTATTGAAAGAAGTCAAAAAAGATAAGTTGGAAACGGAGGCAGTAATGAAAAAACGGGTGTCAGCTGAGTTGCTTAATCAATTGGAATACCTTGCCAACTGGCATCATTTGGATACTTTAGAAAATGCTGATAAAGTAAAAACGATTCAATAACTTGGGCCATTATGCTTGTCCTTTTCTCTTCTAAAAAACACAAAAAATAGTTCCGTAACGAAGGCTATGCAACGATTTTTTGAATTCTTTAGAAGAAAAAATTACGGCGCATTATGGTCCAACTTATTAAATCGTTTTTACAAAGACTTTGATACGTCGCCGATTAAAGTAGAAATTCGCCCAGAAGGCAGTTCGAAATGGTTGAATATTACCAATGGTGACCATCACTTACAGAGCGAGCAAGAACGAATGCAAGGATATTTATATAAAAAGTATGAAATCAGGGTCACGAATGAAACGAATGGAAAATTGTACGTAGCTGCCTTGATGATGAACAACGATATGGCAATAAGTTCTGCACCTTTTGATGGACAAGTCATAGAATTAGAACCGAAGACTTCGAAGCTATTTTATGACCACATGGATGATACTTTTGGAGCGGTGGTGGTTGATAAATACAAGGAATTTTACAACTGGAAAGCAGAGTTTTTTCATTTTAAATTCATCGTCAATAATTTTGAAAATTTTTCAGATATTTTGCCTGAATTTGTGCAACCTGCTTTGCCCAATCCGATTACCAATGTTCGTAAAGGTGATGAAAAAATGGTATCAAAGGGTGGAATTGTACCGAGAGACAACAAGCCGAGAAAGTGGGGAACGCTCAAAACGACGATTTGGCTGAACAATCCACATTATAATGAAATACATGGAAAATTAGCTAAAAATTGGGATGATTATCAAAAAGATGAACGACTGAGTCCATTTTTTGAGCATCTGTATTTTGATACCCAATCCGTTATACGCTGGTACGCGATGCGAATTTAAAGGTGATAGCGGGTTTTAATATAGATTTTACTGATACGTTGTTGAAACGGATGCAAGGGAAGTGATTCTATTGGGAGTTGAGATTGTTCAATAACCTACATCTTCAAACTATCCACACCCGCCCCTTTCACCCGAACCTTCTTCGCTGTCAACACCACCAACTTCTTCCCCCGCGGTCCTTCATTGATAATCGGCGCATTCCCCGCTTGTATCTTCCTCTGAAATTCAATCTTTGGCAAAATCGGTTGCGCCTCCATAGCCGGCAATTCGCTTAAAGATTCTGGCTGCATTTCAACGCTTATTTTCTCTGCCGATGCGATTGCTTTTTTCTCCGTCCTACTTTGCGTAAAAAAGTAAACGGCACCCACCAAAATGATTAGTGATGCTGCCATTGACAAGATGCGAACGACAGACATGCGACTGCGACTGCGGTGTTTGTCGAGTTTGTTGTCCAGTTTCCGCCAAGCATTGGCAGACGGTCGCTGTGCCAATCGATGCTCTGATTTTCTAAAAATATCTTCTATGTCTTTTCTATTATTGGTCATGATTATTGGATTTATTTTTACTGTTTTTTCTATTACTGTGATTTTAAAATCATTGCTAATTGCTAATTGTTCATTGCTCTACCTCCAAGCCCTTCACCAACTCCTGCATTCGTTTCTTCGCCAAAATCAATTGCGACTTCGATGTATTGATACTGATGCCCAACAATTCTGCAATCTCCCGATGTTTATACCCTTCTATAATATATAGATTAAAAATTGTTCGATAACCGGGTGGCAATTTTTCTAATAAATTCAAAATATCTTCGGCTGCGAGTTCATCTTCTACGGTCAATTTTGTCGGTCTGTCTAAATTGGGATTGATTTCGACATTCATCTTCAGTTTCTGATTCTTTCGCAAACTCATCAACGATTCATTCACCACAATCCGCCGAATCCAACCTTCAAAACTACCATTGCCACTATACATATTCAGCTTCGTCAACACTTTATAAAAGGCTTCCACCAAGACATCTTCTGCCGTCTCCGCACTTTTGATGTAGCGTCGGCAGACCCCAAACATCGTCGGCGAGTAGCGGTCGTACAACTCTTGTTGCGCTCGTCGGTTTTGTTTTTTACAAGCTTTTATGAGTTCGCGTTCTGTCAAAATAAGTAGTTTTTCTTGTGGTCTTTAGCTTTCGACTAACCATACAAAAGTTTTACAAATTTTCGTATAGTTACTGGGAAGATGCAGTGGCGCTTCTTTTTGGTGGAAAAATACGAAATTTTCTAAAAAATACTTCTTTTTAAAAACTTGCTTTGTAATAATCTGGTATATTTGCGGACTTTTTTAACGATTTCTGGAACTGTCTTTTACAAAAAATCGTTTGCTTTTTCTGTCCTACCAACAATAGTTACCAACCAATATTTTCTTAATAGACTTGTTTCTATTTGGGTAATAAGTCTAATTACAAACAACGCAATGGTTTTAGAAAACAATCGCTACATGCTAACGGGCGGCATCGACCCCTTACAACTCGTTGAAAAATACGACAATCCTTTATATGTTTACGATACTGCGATTATTAAACGGCAATTTGAACGGCTAAATTCGGCTTTTGATGTTCCAGAATTGCATTTTAATTATGCCTGTAAAGCACTGACGAACATCAATATTTTAAAATATATGAAAACCTTGGGTGTTGGTTTAGACACCGTTTCTATTCAAGAATTGGAGTTGGGTTTGAAAGCAGGTTTTGAACCGCAAAATATCGTTTATACGCCCAATTGTGTTTCTTTTGAAGAAATTGAAATGGCGGTGAAGTATGGTGTGAAAATCAATATTGACAACATTTCTATCCTCGAACAATTTGGGCATTTGTATTCGCACATTCCGATTTGTATTCGCATCAATCCGCACATTATGGCAGGTGGGAATTCGAAAATTTCGGTTGGGCATATTGATTCCAAATTTGGGATTTCCGTTCATCAAATACTACACGTTCAGAAAGTATTGGCGGCAACAGATTTGAAAGTAGAAGGGATTCACATGCACACAGGGTCTGATATTTTGGATGCAGAAGTATTTTTACGAGCTGCTGAAATTCTCTTAAATGTGGCGCGTCAATTTCCAGATTTGACTTACGTTGATTTTGGTAGTGGTTTTAAAGTGCCGTATAAAGAAGGTGGAATTGAAACGGATGTCGAAGATTTTGGCGAGAAAATCTCTATTCGTTTCAATGAATTTTGTGAGGAATATGGACGCACGCTGACCTTAATGTTTGAACCAGGAAAGTATTTGGTGAGTGAATGTGGCTATTTTTTAGTCAATGTGAATGTGGTCAAAACGACGCCTTCAACCCTTTTTGCTGGCGTTGATTCTGGTTTAAACCATCTAATTAGACCGATGTTTTACGATGCACACCATGAGATTGTTAACCTTTCTCGACCGTCAGGGAAACCTCGTATTTACACGGTAGTGGGCTACATTTGTGAAACGGATACCTTTGGTATTAATCGAAAAATCGCGGACATTCAAGAAGGAGATGTCTTGTGTTTTAAAAATTCGGGCGCGTATTGTATGTCGATGGCGAGTAATTACAATTCGCGGTTTCGACCTGCGGAGGTGATGGTGCATGAAGGGAAAGATTACTTGATTCGAGAACGAGAGACGATGGCGGATATTTTGAGAAATCAGGTGGAAGTTGCGTTTTAAAAAATACACCTTCCCAGGCTGTAGGTGCTGTGAGGTGTTGAGGGAGAAAAGTGATTTGCAAAAACCGCTTTTCTCCTTTAAACTCCCTTAGTAACGATAAAAAAATAACTCCGCCATTCAGACAGGGCAAATTTCCCTCATTTTTCACTTGAAATCAGTCAAAGTAAAAACGATTCAATAACTTGGGCCATTATGCTTGTCCTTTTCCCTTTAAAAAAACACAAAAAATAGTTCCGTAACGAAGGCTATGCAACGATTTTTTGAATTCTTTAAAAGAAAAAATTACGGCGCATTATGGTCCAACTTATTAAATCATTTTTACAAAGTATCAACAATTATCCTTCTTTCAAGTAAAAACTGAGAAAAATTATCCACTGTCTAAATGCCGGACTTATTATTTTATCGTTACTTAGTTTAAAATCCAGCCTCCACCTCAATAACCACTTGTTCCTTCCGTTCTGGATGCTCAAATTCCAACCGTTGCGCATGTAAATGTAGCCGATTTGCTTTTGTTCCATACAAGTCATCTCCCACAATTGGACAGCCCAAACCACGGGTGTGTGCAGCATGTACCCGTAGCTGATGTGTCCGTCCTGTGATTGGATAAAAATAAACTCTGGTACGATTTTCCATCCGTTCAATGACCTTCCAATCCGTCACCGCACGTTTGCCATGTTCATAACAAATAATTTGATTTGGCCGATTGTCTAAATCCACCCGCAAAGGCAAATCAATCCTTCCTGAATCACCTTCAACCACACCTTCTAATATTGCAACATAT
>JBLHWU010000192.1:0-12397 GCA_047629355.1 Saprospiraceae bacterium
CTTTATTCCGCTATTTTCCTCTTAAAAATAGTTCCGTGATGTAGACCATGCAACGATTTTTAAAAGAAAACTATCGAAAAAATCTTGCTTTCAAATTTTACCCCAATAAATAATGTCACGTACTTAATTCCATTGCACTCATTTATTTTTTCTAAAAAAAACGATAATATTTGACTTTTTTCCCTCCGATGTTCAAACTTTTCACTCGAAAAGTGTTAAATTATTTAAAAAAAATTAGGGGAGACTGTCCTTTTAGGGGTCTTTTATATTTTAAATGCTAGATTGTCGTTGATAATTGTGACTCACATTTTATCGAAAAGACCTTTGAAATTTGACTCTAAACCTTGACTTTATGAATAAGAAAATTGCAATAATTCGCGCGCTTCCATTTTTGATGTTGACTATTTTTTCAATGTCGAACCTGCTTGCCCAAAAAACGGTTATCACGGGAGTTGTCATTGACGAACATTCGAAAGACCCTGTACCATTTGCCAATGTCTATCTAAAAAGTGATCCGTCAAAAGGTATTTCCTCCGATTTTGATGGAGTCTTTGAAATATCTTTTGATAGTCTTCCCGATATTTTAGAATCGTCGGCCTTGGGTTATGAGATATTAGAAATTAAATATGAAGGTAAGAATGAGTTGAAAATCCAGCTGTCTGCTTCGGCTTTAAATCTGGCGGAAGTGGTCGTGACCGCCTCTGGTGAAGATCCTGCCTATGCAATTATGCGGAATGTTGTCAAACGAAAAAAGTATAACAATCGAGATAAATTGGATGCTTATGGCTGCGAAGTTTACAATAAAATGGAGTTGGATTTGGTGAATATTACAGATGGTTTCAAGAATATGAAATTGAACAAGCCATTTCAATTTATTTTTGACCACATAGATAGTACTTCGGAAGATGTGCCGTTTTTGCCAATGTTTATTACTGAAACGATTTCTGATTTTTATTATCAAAAAGATCCCCAAAAGGATAAAGAGTTTATCAAAGGGGTGAAAATTGTGGGTGATTATGAAAATGAAAGCGTAGGACAATTGCTCGGAATTGCGGAACAAACCTTGAATCCTTACGACAACTGGATTAATTTGGTGTCCAAAAAATTCGCGAGTCCTGCGGCAGATAATGGAAAGAATTTTTACCGTTATTACCTAGTCGATTCTGCGTTTATTGATAATAAATGGTGTTATCAAATTCAGTATTTTCCAAAGCACAAAGGCGTTAATGGTTTTAATGGCGACTTATGGGTACACGATACGACCTTTGCAATTAAGCAGGTAAAACTACAATTATTGGCGGAAGGACACATAAATTATGTAGATAAATTGACCATCAATCAGTCCTTTAAAATGGTTAATGATTCGATTTGGGTACCGAAGCGAGATTATATTTTATTGACTACGACGAATGTAACGGAACCATTAATTCCTTCTTTTTTCAAAAAATTAAACCAAAGTGCGCCAGGAATTCAAGCAAAACGGATAACGACGTATGATGATTTCCATTTTGATAAAGAAAAGATAAAAGCAAAGATTAATGAGGAACAAGGTGTTGCGGAAGATGCGTTTAAAAAGGAAGAGAATTTTTGGTTGGAAAACCGCCATGTGGAACTTGACCAATCCGCCGAAACTGCTTATTTTCTAATTGATACCATCAAAAATTTGCCCGTCATTGATACTTGGAAACGAATTACGACGACACTATTTACCGGCTATATGTGGGGTGATTATGTGGATATCGGTAACTTTTATTCCTTTCTGTCCAATAATGATATTGAAGGTTTTCGGACAAAATTTGGATTGCGTACCAGTACGAAGTTTAGTAAAAAATTCCTCATTGGCGGCTATGGTGCTTACGGTTGGGGCGATAAGCGATGGAAGTATGGTTTTGATGCCGAATACGTTTTAAACAACTCTAGAAAATGGGAGACGATACAAGCTTCTTATTTAGATGACTATTTTCCAACACCTAACTTTAGCAGGACTTTTAGTGTTGATGGAGAAGGAATTGCTTCCAGTTATTTTGCGCGGCGGGGTAATATTCCGTTTAAATTATTGGGTGTAAAACAGGCTGCTGTGAGTTATTTTAAGGACTTTGGTTTTGGTTTGTCAATGGAAGTAACGGGTAAGCATTTTTGGTACGACCCAACTTTTAACTTTGAATATAATACAGGCGAAGACCCTGTTTTGGAAACCTATAAATCCTCTGAAGCATCGGTGAAAATTCGTTATGGATTTGATGAAACTTATGTCGCAGGCTCATATGAACGCTTTAGTTTGGGGAGCAATTTTCCTATAGTTTCTTTGCAATATACTAAAGCATTTAAAGATTTTTTTGACGGCGATACGGAGCATCAGCGTTTGGAATTGAGCGTGACTGACCGCTTTCGGGTAGGACGTTGGGGCTATACCAAATGGCATATTGTTACGGGTAAAATTTGGGGCAAAACGCCGTATTTGAGCATGTTTATTCCTGTCGGAAATGAAGGCTTGATTCGCAATGACCGAGGGCTGAATTTGCTACCCGAATATTCCTTCGCAGCGGACACCTATGCTTGGGTGAATGTTGACCACCATTTTGAAGGTTTTTTATTGCAGTGGATTCCGTTGTTTAAAAAAGGGAGATTGCGAACAGTCATGAATTTCCGCGCGATAATTGGTGATATGACCGCTGAAAATCGTCTGGCAAATGCTGCCAATTTGTATGATAAGACTGATGATATGGATGCGGTTCGAATTCGAATTCCTAATCAAACACCGTATATGGAAGCGAGTATCGGAGTTGAGAATATTCTGCGATTTTTTAGAGTAGAATATGTGCGGCGATTGAATTATGGTGAATTAGAGTCTAAAAACTGGGGAATTCGAGCGGGGATAACGTTTACTTTATAGAAAGAAGAGGTCAGACCGCTCTGCTTTCAGAGGTCAGATGAAACAAATTTCAAATCTGATTTCTGAAAGCAAAGCGGTCTCCCTTCTCACGGCTGTTTTTATTTTCGATTCAGCCACCAACCAAGCCAAACGCCACAAAGTACCCACTGTACTATTGCATCAATCAAGTCTGGAATAGGAATCGCTGTTAAAACCAAACACTATCCAAATAACTGATAGTCATATAGCCAATCATGCCCACCGCCAAGGAGGTTAAAAGGGCTTTCTTGAAATCCAAATCTCGCATTTGTATCAATATCCAAGTCAGGAAAAAGGCAGATAGGAAATCAATTATAAATCCTCTTATCAAGTTAGAAGCAAAAGTATTTTCCATCGAATGGTGGTAAGAAACTTGTGCCCAGGGTTTGCTGATATTACTATTCCTGTATTCATCAGCAGCAGTCTGGTTGGCGTCGAATGACAATCGCGGCATAAAATACTCGCCTTCAGGCACTTTATGGTCTGCCAATGCTTACAAAATAGCATCTTGCTGAGGTAAATGTTGCATTTGAGAACCATGAATATTATCAGGTTCGTAGGAAGTGAATTGCCATAAAAATAGAATTAATACACCGAAAAGTGCGCCAATTAGTTATTTTTTCATTGTTTATAGTCTATTATGTAAAATAAAATTTCGCTAAAAATAGCTTTTTTATTCCATGTTTAAACTATTAAATAAATCGACCATTACTTTCGAACTGCGAAAGCGAGGCGTTAAAAAACGTGGAAAAATTAATAGGAAATTTAAAAGTTTACTAATTTTTCAATTGATATTTATCGGGAACTTCGTTATAAGAAATAAGAATTAATCCAATAAAAGTCAAGAAGCCATTTAATAAAATAATCATACTTCCAAATTCAAAACCACCTAATAAATCAGCAGAAAAGCGATTGATTAAATAGGTTACAAGCGGAGCAATCAAACAAACAGGAAGCACAAAACGATTTTGTATTTGTCGACTAGAAAGCAATCCAAAAGCAAATAAACCCAGCAACGGCCCATAAGTAAAACCTGCGGCTTTGAAGACTTCGTTGATAACGGAGTCATTACTGACTGCGTTGAAAATGAGGATGGTAATCAATAAAAGAAGGGAGAAACCAATGTGAACCATCCACCGTGTTTTTTTCTTTTCTTCCTCTGTTTTTTCCGTATCTTTTTCAAAATCTAAAAAATCTACACAAAAGGAAGTCGTTAAGGCCGTCAAGGCGGAATCTGCACTGGAGTAAGCAGCTGCGATTAAGCCCAAAACGAAGACAATGCCGATGGTTGGCGATAAATTTTGTAAAGCTATCGTTGGAAACAATTGGTCTGCCTTTGCAGGAATTTCGATGCCGACGCTGGTGGCATAGATGTATAATAATGCGCCTAATGTGATGAATAATAAATTGGCAAAAACCAAAATTATTGAAAAGGTAAACATATTCTTTTGAGCTTCATCTAGCGTTTTACACGATAGATTTTTCTGCATCATATCTTGGTCAAGTCCCGTCATTACCAGCGCAATTAAGGCACCACTAAGGAATTGTTTGAAGAAATTATTGGTATCACTCCAACCGCCTTCAAAGAAGAACATTTGAGAATAGGCACTATTTTTTACCATCGTAAATAAGCCGCCCAAGTCTGTTTCCAAGGCATTTCCAATCGCGCCAATTGTCAAAATAACGGCAAGTAACATGCAGATGGTTTGCAAAGTATCTGTCCAAACAATCGTCTTAATACCTCCTCGGAAGGTATAAGTCCAAATTAATAAAATGGTAATAGAAACGGTTCCCCAAAAAGGAATTCCTAAGGTGTCCATCACGAATTTTTGTAAAACAATCGCCACTAAATAGAGTCGAAATGACGCACCAATCACCCGAGAAAGTAAGAAATATCCAGCGCCCGTTTTATACGCCATAAACCCAAACCGTTCTTCCAAATAGCCATAAATCGACGTCAAATTCATTCGATAGTATAGCGGCATCAGCACTGTGGCAATCACAGCATAGCCTACTAAATATCCCAGCACCATCTGCATATAGGAAAACGCTTGATTCGTTCCGCCACCGCCAATTGCGCCTGGAATAGAGATGAAAGTTACACCTGACAACGAGGCACCAATCATCCCAAAAGCTACTAAAAACCAGGGAGATTTCTTACCTGCATTGAAAAAGTCAGCATTATCCGATTCTCTACTGGTAAAGAAGGAAATTGCCATGAGTAGCAAAAAATAGACGGTAACGACTCCAAGAATTAATTCTGGACTTAGCTTCATGCGTAGGTTTTCGGTAAAATTAGTTAATAATAAAAAGGCGAAGGTAAAAAAAAATGGGATAATGGCAAGCGGTTAAGTAACGGGCACCGACTAATTAGGAACGCGAAATAAATAAGTGTAGATTCCTGAGATTGAGGTTTTGTTCTTAATTTTTGCTTTGAAACTGCGATTTATGTTGATATAATGAGCGTTTTCAAAGTGAAAAATGAGGGCAAAATATCCTATCAAGAATCTATAGTTATTTTTTTCGTATTCCTTACGTAATTTTTAAATATTTTTTTTCGCTATTTTCTTTTAAAAATTACTTCAATAGATGGACTATTAAAGCAAATTTTAAAGAAAACTATCGAAAAAATCTTGTCTAAAAAATTTACCTGATTAGTCAGTACCCGTTACTTCAGAATAGTTTGTATCTTGCCAACTGATTGTTTTTAATTGAACTCAATAATTAATGGAAGAAAAAAGCCAAACGGCCCTTATCAAATCTTCTCTGCCACCGGAGGAAAAAATGCCACCGCGTACTTTTGTCCTCAATTTATTCAACCAAAAAAACGATACTCGCTTGGTGTATCACAATTATGCTTTTGGTGAAAAGCTGGTGGCGGCCGCAAGAAATATTGCAGAAAATAATAGCTTTTCGCAGCAAATTGTTGCTTTAAGTCGGATATCGGCGTGGTTGTATGGAACGGGGTTTTTATATGATTATCAAAAGCCGAGCTTGAAAAGTTTGGAAATTGGGGAACGTTTTATGCAAATCAATGAAGTACCGCCGGCTGCGCAATCTGAAATTTTTGAAGCGATTAAAGCAGCTTTTGAACGACGATTTTCTAACTCAAAAGTGGCGCAGGTTTTGAATGATGCGTTGTTGTCAATAAGTTATGGGGACGATTTTTTTGAGGATAACCCGTTGTTGCGTTTGGAAAAGGAGTTGATGACAGGGCAGAAATTTTCAAAGGCTGATTGGACGCAATTTCAGTTGCAAGAATTGTTGAAAGTGCAATATTTGACGCCGTGTGCTAAAGTAGATTTTGAACCGATTTTAGCAAAAAACATTTTGGTACAAAAAACACTGGTGGAAAAGTCGATTGGGGACATAGTGATGGTTAATTCCGATGCGCCCTTACGGAAATTTCAAAATTTGGAAAAAAAACTGCCGAGTAGTGCAACGCAGACGTTTTTTAGAACCAATTATCGGAATCACATCAATCTAAGTTCTATCGCGGACGGAAAGGCGAACATCATGATTAGCGTGAATGCGATTTTGATTAGTGTGATTATTTCGGTGGTGTCGTATCGGAATTTGACGGAGACACAGCCGGAGGTTTTGATGCCTGCGGTTATTTTTTTGGTAACGGGGATGACGTCGTTGGTTTTTGCAGTTTTATCGGCGCGACCAAAAGTGACTAATGTGAATAAAGACCATTTAAATGCAGATGTTTCTAAACAGAATTTAGTCTTTTTTGGAAATTTCGTCCATTTAGAGTTAGAAGAATACGAGGAAGCAATGGATGCGATGTTTCGCGATAGCGAATTGATTTATGGAAATATGACGCGTGATTTATATTTTTTAGGGAAAGTTTTGGATAAAAAATATCAATTCTTGACTATCTCCTATAATGTCTTTATGGTTGGATTTGTGGCGACAGTTTTGACATTTTTAGTGGCGTTGTTTGTTTAAAATTTGACCGTATGAAAAAATAATGGAAGGATTGTGCAAATAAATATGATGATTTAGAATGGCCATTTTCAAGTGCATTTGCTTGGGGAAAGCTCGCGGAGGAAAATTCTAATGTGTATAATTTATTCCAATATGCTTATCAATTACGTTTGAGTAGGGCTTGTAAAAAAAACTAACAAAATTTTAAAAAAGATTAATGTAAAAGATATTCCTCCAAAGCATAAATTTTTATATTTCAATATAAAAGGGTTGGTTTATGCTGACCAAAGGAAATTTAAAAAGGCGATTAGATCGTATCAAAAAAGCATTCAATTTCAGCCTCATGAAACTTATCCTTATGTATTTTTAGCAACAGCATTATCTATAAAAGGGAAATTGAAGAAAGCCGAAAAAGTGTTGCTTGAAAGATTGAAAAAAGAAGGAGATATTGACGAAGTAAATTATAATTTGAGTCTAAATTATGCTCGACAAGGAAAGTTAAAAAAAGCTATAAAAGCGATGAAAGACTGTATTCAAATAGAACCTAATTACCCAGGAGCTAAAGATTTTTTAGAGGATTTTAAAAATTTTAGAAAAAAAATACAAAATAATTTACCATACATATAATGAGAGAACTACTCTACACTTGCGGCTGCATAGCCCTATTTTTTAGTTGCAAAAATGAGCAATCAACCACTACAATTACAACTCCTTCTCCCACAAAAAAAGAAGTAATAACGGAGGCTCCCAAGCATTATCTCCACTTAAAAGGCACGATAAAAAACTTGCCCATTACAATGGATTTGAACTACTATATGTCGCCTGAAAGTATCTCTTCAGAAGTAACTAAAGGTTATTATGCGGGTTCGTATTATTACAACAAATATCAAGAACCAATCGAAATTTTGCAGGCAAAAGACTCAGCGGGTGTGTTGACTTTGACAGAGAAGTATTCCTACGATGAAGACAATCGTTTCGTCGGAAAATTTGATGGAAATACTTTTTCAGGGAACTGGTTTGATGGTTATCGAAAATTTAGTTTTCCATTTGAATTGACAATAGTAGAAGATGATGTGATTGCCTTTGATTACTATTCTTACAGCGATACTTACCTGTTTGATAAGACGGACGAGGAATCTCCACTAGCTCAATTTAGCTTGTCTGCCCTGTGGCCAAAAGATTATAAATATCCCGAAGCCACCGCCTTTTTGAAACGGGAAATTATGAAAATAATTGCGCTCGATACCACTTTACAAGATGCGGTAACGCCGGAAGAATATTTTAATTTAGCAAAAGCTAATTATTTTAAAGTTTATCAAAAAGACATGCAACAATATGATTATGGAGTGACTAACTACGGTCGAGATGTGGATTTAGCGGTGGTTTGGAATGCGGATGATATGCTGTCGATTGGCGCAATGAATTATGAAAATACGAGCGGCGCGCATGGAAATTATGGAACAACTTACCACGTTTTAGATGTGAAAAGCTTAACTGTTTTAACAGAGAAAGACCTATTTAATCCCAATTTTGAACGAACAATAGCAGCAGCTTTATTGAAATCAGCGGAACGAACCTTTGATTCAGATATGAATGATTATAAGCCAATTGACGCCATTAATAGAAAAGAATTAAAACCGAATGGTAATTTTTTTGTGACGGGTGGTGGTATTGGTTATAATTTTGTACCGTATGAAATTGCGTCATATGCGCTGGGAGAGATTCAATTGTTTTTGCCGAAAAATGAAGTAATGGAGGTGTTGCAGCCGAAGTTTATTGAGCGGATGGGGTGGTAATAAAAGGCATCAGGAGTGAGGTGTCAGGAGTCAGAAATTTCGAGTTGCTCTGACTCCTGACTTCTCGCCCCTGACCCCTTCTTAACAACAAGCAATCTTATCCACCCTTCGCTGATGCCGTCCACCTTCAAACGGTGTTTCCACAAACAATTTTACCATCGATTTGGCTAAATGTTCGCTCACAAAACGGGCAGGAATGGAAATTACATTCGCGTCATTGTGCTGTCGGGCAAGTACTGAAATGTCGTTTTGCCAGCAAATAGCCGCGCGGATGCCTTGGTGTTTGTTGGCAGTCATCGCCACACCGTTGCCGCTGCCGCAAATGATGACGCCAAGTTGTGCCTTTCCCGTCTCAATGCTTTCCGCAACGGGGTGAATAAAGTCGGGATAATCAACAGAATCCAAGGAATTTGTTCCAAAATCTAAGATTTCAATACCCATTTCCTTTAGCATCGCAATGATGCTATCTTTGTAATCGTAGCCAGCGTGGTCACAGCCAATCGCGATAGTTTTTACGTTCATTTCTTAATGATTGTTTTTTTATTAAAGGAGTTTGAGGAGGAAAAGGTTTGTAAAAACCTCTTTCCTCCTTAAAAATCTACACGCATTGCCGCAGGCAATGCACATTTATATTTGTCAAAAGAATTTTAATTCTATAACTATTCTCCACCGACTGGACTATCATCATTCATCAAATGCTCCGTCAAAAAGTTCGTCATTTTGGTAAACAAATGCAAGCGCGTATTGCCACCATAAATGCCATGATTTCGATTTGGATAGAAGTAAGTATCAAACTGCTTATTCGCAGCAATCAGCGCATTTGCCATCTCTGCCGTATTTTGAAAATGCACATTATCATCGCCCATTCCATGTACCAATAAATAATTTCCTTTCAATTGGTCCGCAAAATAGACAGGTGAATTTTGTTGGTAACCCTCTGGATTTTCTTCGCTCGTTTGCATATATCGTTCCGTGTAAATACTGTCATACCATTTCCAATTGGTTACCGGCGCAGCTGCAATCGCTGCTTTAAAGACATCATTTCCTTTCAAAATCGCTAAGGACGATAGATAGCCGCCATAACTCCAACCAAAAATACCGATGCGATTCGCGTCCGTATAAGGCAGGCGTCCCAACCATTTTGCCGCTTCGATTTGGTCCAGTGTCTCATAGTGACCGAGTTGCTTGTACGTCATTTTTTTGAATTCCTCGCCGCGTGCGCCCGTACCTCGACCATCCACACAAGCAATCAGATAACCTTGCTGTGCCAACATCTGAAACCACCAATAATTCGCCCCTCTCCAACTATCAACCACCTGCTGACTTCCTGGTCCGCTGTATTGATACATGAAAACTGGGTATTTTTTATTTGCATCAAAATTGGTGGGCTTAATCATATAGCCGTTCAATTTTACTTTTTCTTCCGTGAAAAATTCAAAGAATTCAACTGGCAGTACGTTCATTTCTTTTTGCGTCGCTTTCAAAGTTGCATTGTCCTCAATCACTCGAACCGCCTTGCTACCTCTTGTATAAACGGTGTAATTCGATGGAGAATTAATTGCCGCGTGCGTATTGACATAATAGTCAAAAGTGCTGCTAAATTGCGCAGTATTTGTACCTTTTTCCGTCGTCATTTGGCGGTCAGCCGTCTGTTGTTTTAGCCGCTGTAAGTTGCCTTCATAAATGTGTCGGCGCATTGGGCCGTCTTTTGCCGCTTGATAATAAAACTTATTATTCACCTCATCTACACCGTAAAAATTGGTCACTTCCCATTTTCCGCTCGTCAATTGTGCCACTTGCTGACCTTTCATATCGTATAAATAAACATGATTCCAGCCATCTTTTTCACTTGTCCAAACGAATTGCTTGCCATCTTCTAAAAATGTCAAATTATCGTGAATGTCGATATAATATTTATTTTTTTCTTCCAAAAGAACAGTCGTTTCGCCCGTTTTTGTATCCGCTGCTAGCAATTGCAAAAAGTTCTGGTGACGGTTCATATTGAAGACTATTAATTTGCCTGAGTCTTTCGACCAAACGATGCGCGGAATGTATTCCATCGGCTTTGCCATCTTCACTTTCGCAACAGCATTTTCTGTAACATTATAAATAATAATAGACACTTTCGAGTTTTTCGCGCCTACTTTTGGGTATTTAAAAGTCACATATTCTGGATAAGCATCATCGCGATAGTTGGTCATCGTAAACTCTTTGACTTCCGTCTCATCAAAGCGATAATATGCAATTTTTGACCCATCAGGCGACCACTGAAAACCGCGAGAAAAGGCAAATTCTTCCTCATACACCCAATCCGTACCACCGTTGATGATTTCGTTGATTTTTCCATCAAAAGTGACTTGAGTAACTTTTTTGTCGCTAATTTTTTTGAAATATAAATTGTTTTCAAAAATAAAAGCCACCTTATCACCTTGGTCACTAAAGGTCGCATAACGGATTTTTCCATCATTATATATAGGCGTCAGCGACTTTGTTTTTCGTTTATAAACATAGTACTTTGCCCGCGTTGAACGTCGATAAATTTGCTCCGTTTGCGAAGCAATTACAATCTGCCCTTCATCGTCACTAAATTGATAGCTGTCGATTTGTCCATTGAAATCAGTATTTTCAGGAACTTCACCCGCATCAAATAGGGTCGCGACCATCTCGCCCGTCGTCAAATCGTACTGGTTAATCTTTGTACCTTCTAGTCGAGTGTAGTGCTTGCCGTCATTCAAAAAATTAAAACCAGATATGCGTTTGGCACTCAGTTTTCGACTGGCATAAATATCTTCTACGGTAATGGTCGTCGCTTCTTGCGCGAACATTGGCGTAGCGATGATGGTGACCATGAATAGCCAAAAAAATCTTTTCATACTATTATATCTTTTTATCTATGTCTTCGCCAAACGGTGAATTATAAATGAGGAACGATGAATCTGCAATAAAATAGCTTTGTATTTATTTGATTCCTAAAGAAATACATAAGTAAAAACGATTTAATAAGTTGGACCATAATGCGCCGTAATTTTTTCTTCTAAAGAATTCAAAAAATCGTTGCATAGCCTTCGTTACGGAACTATTTTTTGTGTTTTTTAGAAGGAAAAAGGACAAGCATAATGGCCCAAGTTATTGAATCGTTTTTACTAAGTAACGCGTAGTAATTAATAGCGGAAAAAGATGTTTATAAAATTACCCGATTAATTACTACGCGTTACTTAACTCTATTTTCAATTATTCATTATTCATTATTCATTATTCATTATTCATTATTCATTATTTGGAAAATACATTGTTTTATAAAAATCTTTTTAAAATGAATTTAGGCAAATTTGAAAAGCTTCTAATTTCGAATTTTGACAAAGGTAGTATTTTTATAAAATAGTTCTTTATAGGAAAACAGGAATGACTTTATCGTAACAGAAATAGAGGGTAATTTAACTTTCAATAAATATTGAAAACTGCGAAAGCAAATCCTATCTTTGTATCGTAATCAAATTTACAAATCAAAAATAGGTAACCATGAAAAATAAATTTAAGTGATTAGCAATCTGTTTTTTGGCTTTAAATATGATGACAAGCGTCGAAAACAGTATTTAAAATTACTACGCCTTACTTACTTACTTACTTACTTACTTACTTACTTACTTACTTACTTACTTACTTACTTACTTACTTACTGACCTTACGCACCCCTTTTGCAAAAAGTTACAAAAAGGCGTAGGAATCTTAGACAGAACAAGTGTTCTGTTAAAAAACG
>JBLHWU010000193.1:0-12388 GCA_047629355.1 Saprospiraceae bacterium
TGGTTTTTTTGTCGATTTCTGCTCATATCGATACTTCTTTTTTCCATCCTTCTCGGCTACCAGTCAGTTCTTTTACTCGTTTCCGTAATCTCTCTATTTCTTTCCTTCGTGCTATCGCTTTCTTTTTCCAATTATTGGTGGTGCCACAAATGTGCACTTCTACAGTTTAGGTGCTTTTCTTTATCAAAGGGATTTTTAAGGGATAAAAACGATTTTGCAAAAATCTTTTTTATCCCTTAATACCCCTCCCGCGTTGCCGCAGGCAACGCGCACTGTGTTTTTTGAAGCTCGAAAACCTTACGATTTTCTCGCTGCTCAAACTTAAAAAACCTTCGTTTACACAGTAACAAATCACTTTTTCAATAAATGGTAGTGCACATTTGTTACACTACCCAATTATTTAACTTATTTTTGTCTTGCCCTATGGGTAGATTCCTCGTTTTTTTTGATTGTTTCACAGCGCAAAAATACGGGGATTTTTTTGCATTGTTTGTACAGCCTATCTTTAAGACTATCTTTTTTCGCTATTTTCCCTTTAAAAATCATTCTATAACGTAGGCTATACAAGGATTTTTAAAGAAAAACTATCAAAAAAATCTTAGCCCCAAAATTCTATCAGTAAATATGGTTTACTACTTACCTATTGGAATAGTAATGAATGAATACCAAAATATTGAGAAAATTGTACAGTAACTCCATTCATTTCCATAATCCATTGGTAAGAAAAAGCAATTATTAATGGTGAAAACATCAAAAATAATATATATGCAATAATTACAATTTTATCCTTCAATATTTTGTTGCCCATTTTTTGTCAATTTTTTAAATAAACACCATCACAATCTGCGGAAACAAAACCACCGCCAACAAAAACAGTACTTGAATCGCCACAAACGGAATAATTCCCCGATACAAATGCCCCGTCGTCACTTCAGGCGGTGCTACTCCTTTCAGATAAAATAGGGAAAATCCAAACGGTGGCGTCAAGAAGGAGGTCTGTAAATTCATTGCTAATAAAATACCAACCCAAATCAACAATTGTCCTTCTTGAAAACCGTATTCTGCAATAAATATAGGCTCCATTTCAATGAAAATCGGCGCAACTACGGGCACGATGATAAAGATAATTTCAATAAAATCAATAAAAAAACCAGCAATGAAAACAACCAGCATCACCAATGCCAAAAAGACCATTGGAGAAAGATTCGCATTTTCAATGACTTCAATTAAGAAACGGTCACCGCCCATTTCTCGAAAAACAAAGGTAAACGTCGTCGCCCCCAATAAAATGATAAAAACCATACAAGTCAAATGCGTCGTCTCCCGCATCACAGATTGTAGAACTTTCAGTGTCAATTTTCCTTGCGTCACCGTCAAAATCGTCGCGCCCAATGCACCAACTGCCGCCGCTTCCGTTGGAGAAGCAATTCCGCCCAATATCGAACCCAAGACCGAAATTATCAGCAATAAGGGCAAGACAAAGGCTTTCAGTACCTTCATTTTAAAGTTCTTATCTTTAAACGCAGCAATCTCCGCCGCTGGTATCGCTGGCGCTAAATTTGGATTCATCGCCGCCCGCACACCTATATATATGATGTAAATTCCAACCAATAAAAAGCCCGGAATCAACGCCGCTGCAAATAAATCACCCACCGAAATATTCAACACACTCCCCAATAAAACCAGTACAATCGACGGCGGAATTATCTGCCCCAAAGTCCCACTTGCCGCTATCGTTCCAGTCGCCAATTCGGTCTGGTAGCCTCGTTTCAACATCGTTGGCAAGCTAATCAAGCCCATCGTTATCACTGTTGCGCCTACGATTCCCGTTGATGCCGCCAATAATGCACCGACAATTACGACCGAAATCGCCAAGCCACCTTTTACTTTTCCAAATAACATCGCCATTGTTTCGAGTAAACTCTCGGCTAAACCTGATTTTTCAAGCATGATGCCCATAAAAATGAACAATGGAACTGCCAATAAAACGTAATTGCCCATCACGCCCATGATGCGCGGAGGCAAGGCAGTAAAAGTCGAAGGTTCAAAAAAGCAAAGGGCATAAATCAGGGAGATGCCCCCTAACGTAAACGCGACGGGATAGCCGTATAGAATGAGAATGAAAATGCTAAAGAAAAGTATAATTGCTATGATTGCCATGTTAGTGATTCGTTTTTTATTTAATTTGTCATTCTGAACGAAGCCGAAGAATCTGGCTAGACCGTTTCATCAGATTCTTCGGCTTCGCTCAGAATGACACATAGATTCTCCGCCACTTTCCCAATCGCCTGTAAAAGCAACAAACTCATTCCAATGACAATCGCAAATTTCATCAAATACCGAGCAGGCAAGCCACCAGGATTGGCACTTCCTTCTCCATCCAAAAACGAAGCATAAGCATATTGATAAGAAAAATAAATAATCAAAACACACCACGGAATCAAAAATACCACACTACCCACCAAGTCCGTCCAAGCTTTGTCTTTTTCTGAAAAATTAGCATAAAATAAATCAACCCGCACATGACGGTCGTGCTTCAAAGCAAAACCTGCCCCCAACAAGAATATTAAGGAAAACAAGTGCCCTTCCAACTCCATCATCCACACTTGGGAAGCACTAAAAAAGTAGCGAGCTGTCACATCAAAGCAAACCAATAGCACCAAAACAACCGTCAACCAAGATACGCCTCGCCCCACAGTTTCATTGACTTGATTGACAAAATGGGCAACTCCTTTTAAGAAATCATTCATATTTCGTGGTAATTTTTTTGGCAAGATACAAAGTTCTTGAAAAAAGCAAAATAAGGGTTGATGTAAGATTACTCTCCGTGATGTGCTGATAAGTACCATGTAAACTAAGTTTCATTAAATTATAGAGGCATGGCCTCGGTACTGTTTGTAGGAATGATTTATTTATATTTTCAAAGCCGCATCGCGGCGGCACGGCTAATTATATTAGTGTCGTGGCGATGCCACTTTAAAAACATAAATCCAATTTTCTACAAACAGTGTCGGCGCGATGCGCCTTAAGAATCTCATACGACCTAATGTACATAATATTAGTTTTTGTGTAAACTAAGTTGGTCTGAGTTTTAGAAGTGAGGAAATCCTAAAGTTTTCCTGCCTCAAAACAAATAGTGCGCCTCGCCTGCGGCGAGACGGATGGGATTCTTGAGGGGTAAGAGTGGTGTTTGCAAACCACTCTTACCCCTCAAACGCCCTTGATTTAAAGTGTATCAAAATTTAATTCATGCAGTATTTTTAAGAATAAACTGTCTGCATTCCCTTCTTTTCCCATTTTTTTTTAGAAATTTGCCATTCATTCAAAAACAACCATGTAAAATATGACAATTCATAAAATATTATTCCTGTGCTTCACTACCCTATTTTTGACCAATTGCATAGATGCCCCAACCACTGATTCGTCAACTAAAGATAAACCGAATATGCAAGCAAAAGCTATCTATTCCAAAGCATTGGACACGCATACTTATGCCCGCCCAAAAGAAGCGGTGACGAAGCATTTAAGCTTAAACTTGGATGTTAATTTTGAAAAAAAGCAACTGAAAGGCTACGCTAAATGGTATATTGAAAATAGCAATACTAAAGAAATTCGCTTTGATACCCGTGATTTAATGATTGAAAAAGTGACGATTGGGGAAGACGAAAAACCAACTAAATTTCGGGTTTCTAAAAACGTTGATAAATTTAAAGGCGCTGCCTTAATCGTTGATATTGAGCCGACTACGGAAGTTGTGACTATTTATTATGCAACGTCTCCTACCAAAGCCGCCGCACTCGATTGGGTTGCTCCTGCCTTGACTGCCGACAAAAACCACCCTGCCCTTTTCACACAAGGACAAGCGATTTTGACCCGGACTTGGATTCCTTGCCAAGATAGCCCAGGTATTCGGATTACTTATGATGCGACTATGCGTGTACCGAAGGATTTGATGGCAGTAATGAGCGCAACCAACCCTCAAAAAAAATCGGCTGATGGTGTTTATACTTTTGAAATGAAGCAACCGATTCCAGCCTATTTGATTGCTTTGGCAGTTGGTGATTTGGAATTTAGACCTATTGGCGACCGGACTGGAATTTATGCTGAACCGAGCGTTATTGACGCTGCGGCGAATGAATTTGCAGACATGGAAAAAATGTTAATTGCTGCCGAAAACCTTTATGGTGCTTATGATTGGGAACGATATGATGTGATTGTTTTGCCGCCAAGCTTCCCTTTTGGAGGAATGGAAAACCCACGTTTGACCTTCGCAACGCCGACGATTATTGCAGGCGATCGTTCGTTGACTTCCTTGATTGCCCATGAATTGGCGCACTCTTGGTCGGGCAATTTGGTTACGAATGCGACTTGGGACGATTTCTGGTTAAATGAAGGTTTTACCGTTTACTTTGAGCGACGAATTATGGAAGCATTATATGGGGAAGATTATGCAAATATGCTTTCCGTTTTGGGACACCAAGATTTAGTGTCAGACATCCATGATTTGGAAGATGCCGATACGCATTTGAAATTAGACCTAAAAGACCGGGACCCAGATGATGGAATGACTGATATTGCTTACGAAAAAGGTGCGTTCTTTTTACAATTATTGGAGCGACAAGTTGGGCGAGAAAAATTTGATGAATTTGTAAGTAAATATTTCCAAAAGCATAAATTTCAGACGATTACGACGGAAGATTTTGTAAAATACCTAAATGAACATTTGATTCAACCGAATGAAATTCGCCTGGATTTAGATGAGTGGATTTATGGCCCAGGTATTCCAGATAATATCTTCTTGCGAGGTTCTGATAGGTTTAAAAATGTAGAAACACAAGTTGAGCAATTTTATAAAACAAACGATGTCAAAGGCTTAAATACCAGCGATTGGACGACACATGAGTGGCTACATTTTATCAGAAACATCAAGCCAGATACGGGCAATCCGATGATGGCAAAATTAGATACTACTTTCGGTTTTAGTGATTCTGGAAACTCCGAAATTTTGGCAGCATGGTTTGAGGTGTCCATTAAAAATGGCTACGCTTTAAAAATTTTACCAAAAATTGAAAAGTTCTTGACAAGTGTTGGACGACGGAAATTTTTGACGCCGCTTTATCGGGGAATGAAAGAAAATGATATGTACCCACAAGCCAAAGCGATTTATGCGAAGGCTCGACCAAATTATCATTCCGTAAGTCGAGGCACAATGGATGCACTTATGGGCAATGAAGAATAAAAAATTAAGAATTAAAAATGAGGTGCGACGGGTTCCTCCTCATTTTTAACTCTTGCATTCAATTCTTAATTCTTCATTACAAAAATGGATGTACTTCTTAATAATGAAAAATTAACAATGGGGACATAAGAAACGCGAATTAAATAACCTAACGGGATTACTCCCATTTTTAATGCTGTTGTCCAATTCTTCATTCTTAATTTTTAATTCTTCATTATAAAATGGATTTCACCAACAAAACAGTACTGATCACCGGCGGTTCACGCGGTATCGGCAAAGCAACAGCCATAGCATTTGCAGCACGTGGTGCACAGGTAGCTATCAATTTTAAATCCAATAGTCGAGCAGCACAAGAGACCGTTAATTTACTGGCAGGCGATGGACATTTTGCAGCAAAAGCAGATATTGGCAACCCAGCGGCGGTCTTAGATTTGGTTGATACTGTGATTTCTGAATTTGGAAAAATTGATATTGTCGTCAATAATGCGGGCATTTATCGGGAGCACCCGGTGCTAAAAACCAGTTTTGAAAAATGGCAAGAAAGCTGGCAAGAAACCCTTGATGTGAACTTGATAGGACCAGCGAATGTTTGCTTTTGCGTCGCCAAACACATGGCAAAAGCAGGAGGTGGACGCATCATCAACGTATCCTCTCGCGGTGCATTTCGGGGCGAACCTGAATATACGGCTTATGGTGCAAGTAAAGCTGGCTTGAATTCTTTGAGTCAGTCCTTGGCGCGAGAATTAGGGCGACATAATATATGTGTTGGCGTGGTTGCACCCGGATTTGTGGAAACAGATATGACGCGGCAATTTTTGGATAGCAAAGAAGGAGAAGCGATGCGCAATCAGAGTCCATTGGGTCGAGTGGCGACGCCAGAGGAAGTTGCACAGGCGATTATGTATTTCGCAGCAGACGGTGCGGCATTTATGACAGGTGGGATTATTGATGTGAATGGGGCGTCGTATTTGCGGTCGTAGGGCTATTGGTCTTGAGTTGTAGGTACTGGGCGAAATACAAAGAAACTGAATGTCAGTTCTTTATAAGAAATTGATAATCAGAATTTACAACGTTACAAGGATAGCCTGGTCTTAGAAATAGACTATTGATTTTTAGGTTTTAGAAATTTAAAATTCCCTTATTCCTGTGAAATAGTGTTCTCAATTTTAATTCAAAAAGTAGATTTTGCTCTTTGACTTCTTCTACATTAAAAAAGGGATTTGAGAACGTTTCTACCTTTGATTTATAAAATTGATAGGATATCAGAGGTTCGATGCTCACTTGATTGTTTAGAAAAATTTCCCACCCAACATACGGTAGATGATTGGAAACAGAAGAAGAAAAA
Organism: Saprospiraceae bacterium; assembly: GCA_047629355.1. GTDB lineage: Bacteria > Bacteroidota > Bacteroidia > Chitinophagales > Saprospiraceae > CAYUNA01. The sequence continues at coordinate 6,585 of JBLHWU010000193.1, forward strand.
CGGCTTCTAAAGGTATTTTGCCAATCCCAGCCAACTTTCACAATTGCCCGTTTTGGAAAAAAATATTGTACACTCATTCCTAAATCATATCCTAACATGTTTTCTAACCGATAAGTAAACGTATAATCTGTATTGGTAGAAAGCAAACCAGTCGTCAGCTGAATATACCATTTTTTATTAAGCGGCAAATAGGTATGAAATCCAGCTTTAATTCGGGAGACAGCGGAGTTCAGTTGAAAAAACGTTTGTCCTTCATTTTTATCTGCTTTAAATTCTACATAAAACACAAAATAGTCTCGAAAAAAATTTTGATATGACCAATCTATCTGATCAAAAAGGTAAGTCTCTTGATTAAAATAAATAAAACCATTCAAATTCAAGCCAAAGCGAATGTTGTGGTCATTTAAATAATAATCAAATAAATCACCTTCAAATTCAAATGATTTTCCTGCATTTAAATAAAATTTCAAGCCAGAAAAATAGCGAATATCTGTATTTAAAATCGGGTCTTTTTGCAAAACAAATGGAAACTGAAACCAGTTTTCCCACGCTACATTCTTCGCAAAAAACCATTGAAATCCGGTGCCGACATAGGTTGCCAATTCGTCAATTCCTTCAAACCCATCATCTTGTTTTTGCTTAAAATAACTTCCGCTGAGTGACAAAAAAACTTGAATTCTCTTATAATTAACCCCATATTTCACATGTGGATTTATTAGAAACTGTGTTGTCTCTATCTCAAATCCTTTTCCTAAGCTAGAAAACTTAAAATAAGACATACTCCCACCAACTGACCAATTTTTAGACAAAAAATAATCTATATTAGGTGTGTTTAAAGCGAAAATACGTTTGAAGAAGGGAGTTGAATTGGATGAAATATCATATCTTAAAATGTTCAAATTACCAGTTAAACCGATGCTTCCTTTCTCTATTTGTGCGCCTGCCAAAAGAGGAATTAGAAAGAGAAAAACAAGAAAAAAGCGTGATTTCAACTTTGGTTAATTTTACTGCTGAAAAGAAAATTGTACAATATTTGCTCCCATCTGCAATGCTTTTTGACGCAAATCTTCTGGGTCTTTGTGCACATCTTGATCTTCCCAACCATCGCCCAAATCACTTTCAAACGAATAAAAACAAACCAAACGACCTTCCCAAATCAAGCCCAATCCAACAGGTGGCTTTTCATCGTGCTTGTGCACTTTAGGCAAGCCGTTTTTGAATTCAAATTTTTGATGGTAAATTTCATGCTCGAAAGGCAATTCCGTAAAGTTCAATTCAGGAAAAACCTTCTTCATAGCAGGACGCACATACGGGTCCATACCATAGTTGTCGTCAATGTGCAAGAAGCCACCACCAATCAGATAATTTCGCAAATTCTCTGCTTCCGCATCCGAAAAGACGACATTTCCGTGCCCCGTCATGTGCAACCAAGGATGGTTGTACAATTCTGCGCTACCGACTTCAACTTCGGCATATTCGGTAGAGAAATTCGTCCCTAATTTTTCATTACAAAAGTCTGCTAAATTAGGCAAAGCCGTTGGATTGGCATACCAATCTCCGCCACCATTGTATTTTAGCAAACCCATTTGTAACGAAGGGTTTGGAGTAGAAAAAGAGATTAAAAATAATGCTGTTAGAATTGATAAAAACTTCATTGAATTTTCTTTATTATTGGTTCGCCAGATTCCTCCACTTCGGTCGGAATGACAAAATTAGGAATTCATAAAATTGAGATAAGTACAAGCCACGATTCCCGCTGTCTCCGTTCGCAACCGACTTTCTCCTAAGGTAATGCTGCTAAAATCATGCTCAAAAGCCAATTGAATCTCCCGACTCGAAAAATCCCCTTCTGGTCCGATTAGTACCAGAACGTTATTCCCTTTTGGGTAGTTGTGTTTCAAGTCATTTTTTTCTCCATCGGCACAGTGCGCGATGAATAATTCCTGATTTTCATTCGATGCATTTTTGATGAAAGCATCCAATTTTTGTGGCTCATTTAACTTCGGCAATTGCGCTTTTAAGGATTGTTTCATTGCAGAAACAAGCACTTTTTCGAGCCTATCCAATCGAATTTTTGTTCGTTCAGAATGGTCACATATAAGTGGTGTGATTTCATCGATACCGATTTCTGTCGCCTTTTCTAAAAACCATTCCAGCCGCGCGATGTTTTTGGTAGGTGCGATGGCAATGTGGAGATGAAAGTTTCGTTTGGCAAAATCAGGTTGGTGTTCTAAAATTCTGACCACACACTTTTTTTTGCCCGTTTCGTCAATTTCCCCTTTATAAAAACCGCCTTTTCCGTCAATAAATTGCACGAGGTCGCCCTCTTTTTTGCGCAAAACTTGCACACAGTGGCGCGCCTCTATTTCGTCGAAATGGGCAAATTCGCCGTTGATATTAGTTACGTAAAATAATTGCATGGGTGCAAATGTATAAATAACTGCTGAAAAACAGCTGTTAAATAACGTGTAACAAAAGTTTATTTAAAATGGTTCTTTGACAAATTCCGTGACTTTCAATAGAGCTTCGAGCTTCGAGAAACCTCCAAGCTTATAAAATTCTAGTGGTTGACGCTTTCGCAAAAGCTCCAACCACTATCGAAAATAATATTTTACGGGATTTCTCAAAGAACCTTTAAAATTTAAGCAGCGAGAAAATCGAAAGATTTTCTCGCTGCTCAAGATACAATGCGCGCTCCCCACGGCAGCGCGGGTAAGCTTATTGCTAATGAAAATGATTTGTAAAAATCATTTTTCATCCGCAAACTCCTCTTGTTTAAATTCAAGACAACTTTTGTTATTCGGTATTAATTTAAAAAAAGCCGTTATTGAACTATTAAATCTGACGACTAATCGGATTTTTGTTACCAATTCCGCCTTTAAGGGATTACATTTGCGGTCGTTTTTAAAAATTGTGTTAAAGTATTTAGATGTTAATCTACTCTATTAAGCAAGATGACACCGACACTTCAGCACATAAACACATTAAGGGAGTTTGAAAAAAATAAGCTACCCAAGATGACGCAGCTATTTTTTCTTTTAAAGATGTTAAAAAAAGCGAGCATAACTGGTTATTTAAGACTTTTTTTTAGCATTTTTAAAAGGGAAAAGAGCAAGTCAGATGGGTAGGTTATTTTTCACAAATTCCCTAACACACAAAAAGAAATTAAATGGATGTTTTAGTGATGGCAGGACAACTCATTTTGAGTTTGTCAATCTTGGTTATTTTACACGAAATGGGGCACTTCTTTCCAGCCAAATGGTTTGGGATGAGAGTGGAGAAGTTTTACCTCTTTTTCGACCCTTATTTTGAAATTTTCAAAACAGAATATAAAGGGACAGAATATGGTGTCGGATGGTTGCCCTTGGGTGGTTATGTGAAGATTGCCGGGATGATGGACGAAAGTTTTGATACCGAACAACTCGAATCTGAACCAGAAGAATGGGAATTTCGCGCAAAACCAGCGTGGCAGCGACTGATCGTCATGGTTGGTGGTGTGACGGTTAATTTCATCCTTGGATTTTTGATTTATTGGATGTTGACTTGGCACTATGGCAGTCAATATTTACCAACTCAAAACGCAGAATTTGGCGTCGCAACCGATTCGTTAGGACAAGTAATGGGACTTCGAGACGGCGATTTACCTTTGGCGGTAGGTGATTTAGAAATGGATAAATTGAGTGCGGGAACCGCAAAAATCGAAATTATTATCAACGGTGCGCGTAGCTTAACGGTGCAACGAAATGGTCGAAAAGAAGTCTTGACGATTAGTGATGAAATAGCGGGTGATTTGTCGAAATATGAAAACAATAAAGCGACTTTGTACGCTGCTCGTTTTCCATTTGTTGTGGCAGAAGAATTTCCTGATGACAGTCCTGCAAAGGAAGCTGGAATAAAGTCTGGTGATAAAATTTTGACACTAAACGGGACGCCAACGCCTTATTTCCATGAGTTTAGCAAAAAAATTCGCGGTAAGGATATGACACCTGAACAGCCAGTCGTTGTTCAAGTTCAACGAGGAAACGATACCTTAGATTTCAAATTTAATACTTCTAAACAAGGGTTAATTGGTGCAGGTGTTGTGCCTTTGAAAACTAAAATAGAAACTTATAACCTTGGCGAATCTGTGCCGATTGCCTGGGATAGAAGCATCGGATTTTTGAGTACCCAAATCAAGGCCTTCGGGAAAATGTTTTCGGGTGAATTGAAAGCGAAAGATAATCTTGGTAGTTTTTTGACCATTGGAAAACAGTTTGGTGGCACTTGGATTTGGCAGCGTTTCTGGGAACTGACAGCGGCTTTGTCCTTGATTTTAGGTTTTATCAATATCCTACCGATTCCAATGTTGGATGGTGGTCATGTGATGTTTTTATTGTATGAAATCGTCGCTGGACGCAAGCCGAATGAGAAATTTCAAGAATATACCAGTTATGCAGGTTTTGCGGCATTGATTGGCTTGATGATTTATGCAATTGGCTTAGATATTTGGAGAAACCTCTTTTAATGATTAATGGTTAAGTAACCGGTAGTAATTAATCAGGTAAAATTTTTAGACAAGATTTTACCTGATTAATTACTACGCGTTACTTAATGGTGAGGGTTTAAGAAACGCTCGCCATTAACCATTAATCCCTAACCATTAACCATTAAAAATGAACTACTTCGAGTTTTACAATATTCCTATTTCTTTCAAGGTTGATGCCTCAACTTTGAAACGCACTTTTTATAAAAAGAGTAAAGATTATCATCCAGATTTTTTTACCTTAGAATCTGAAGAGAAGCAAGCGGAGGTTTTGGAATTATCTACTTTAAATAATGAAGCCTATCAAACGTTAACTGATTTTGATACGCGGATGAAATATGTTTTGGATTTGAAGGGGGTTTTAGAAGAGGAAGGAAAGAACAGTATTCCCCAAGAGTTCCTGATGGAGATGATGGAGATTAATGAGGGCATCATGGAGTTGGAATTTGATTTTGAGGAAACAACCTACCAAAACACCAAAAAATCAGTAGAAGCTCTTGACAATCAACTACTTAAATCCGTCCAAAGCATTGTTGAGCACTACGATGATACGGCGGATAATGAAGCGGATTTAAATAAAATGAAACTTTTTTTCAAAAAAAGACGATATTTGTTGCGGATATTCAAAAATCTTTCTAAATTTGCGTCCGCTTAGGGAAATAGCTTATAAAACAAGCTTAGTTTTCGCTTTAGTTTTCTAACCGAAGTGAAAAAATTCTACCAAATTTCCCAATAAAAGCAATGCCCTTGTGGCGGAACTGGTAGACGCGCTGGATTCAAAATCCAGTATCTTCGGATGTGGGGGTTCGATTCCCCCCGAGGGTACGAAAGTACTTAAAAGCCTTGTAATCATATGATTATGAGGCTTTTTTAATGCCCAAAACTACCTACTAAGACCCTTCCAAATTCACTTGTTTTCAAAAAGTGACAAACAAAAGTGACAAACAAACGGTAATTTTTACCGTCTAAGACAAAATTACGTTTTTTATTTTTAACCAAAAAATCGTGAGAATTTTAAACCGAAAACTTAAAGGGATATTGATTTAGTTCAATATCCCTTTTTTACTTTTATTATTCTTTCCAATTCTATTTAAACATTATTAATGTGTAGATTTTAAAAGCACTTTTTGAAGAAATAAAATAATGTAAATTACAATAAAATGACAAAAAGACAGAAAACTAAATACTATGGACTAAAAGTCCATAGGTTTAAATAATAGCGACTAAAAGTCGCACAGGTTTCGGCTTAAGCCGACTAAAGAAGTAAACTGCAAGTTCATTG
>JBLHWU010000194.1:0-12207 GCA_047629355.1 Saprospiraceae bacterium
TCTTGATTTAGTCACTCAATTTTGTGTCTATAAAAAGGTAAAGGATAAAAGCAATTTTTGTCAAGAGTTTTATATGTGATTTTTTTTGAATGCTCCCAATGTGCCGCAGGCAACGCACACGGTGTTTTTTGAAGCTCGAAAATCTTACGATTTTCTCGCTTCTCAAACTTCAAAGAAACTTCGTTTACACGGTAATAAATCAATTTTTCAATAAATGGTGGTGCATATTTGTTACACTAACAAGTATTTTAATTTTGAACCCAACCTTGCCTGTAATGTTTCACCAGTTCAAATTAAATTTTTAGATTAGTCTAAAAATTTCTTACCTTTGCCATCATTCTTAATTCTTTACTTTTAATTAAAACCAGTGGTTTCACAAACAGAAGAAAATTATCTAAAGGCTATTTTTAAAACCTGTGAAAAGACAGAAAAATCTGCCAGCACCAACGCTATTGCTAAAGAAATGCAGACTAGTGCAGCTTCAGTAACAGATATGGTCAAACGCCTGTCGGAAAAAAAACTCATTGCTTACGAAAAGTACAAGGGGGTGACGCTGACGATAGCAGGAAATAAAATTGCAACCAATTTGGTGCGAAAACATCGACTGTGGGAAGTGTTTTTAGTGGATAAATTAAACTTTTCGTGGGATGAAGTGCACGAAATTGCAGAACAATTAGAGCACATTCAATCCTCAGAATTGGTGAAGCGATTAGACCAGTTTTTGGGCATCCCGAAATTTGACCCACATGGTGACCCTATTCCGGATGCGGATGGGAATTTTACCTTTCGAAAACAAGTTCTATTGTCAGAATTGCCGCTTGAAACGGAAGGTGTCGTCGTCGGTGTACAAGAGCATTCTACTCAATTTCTGCAATATTTAGATAAGATGAACTTAGGACTTGGAGCGACGATAAAAGTGATAGAAAAATTTGAATACGACGAATCTTTGAAAGTAGAAATAAACCAGCAGACGACTTTCGTGTTGTCCAATAAAGTGAGTCAAAATTTATTCGTACAAGAGAAGAAATAACATTTCCAAATACCATATACTTGAATTAGCATTATTATGAAAAAAATATTCTCTACGCTATTTTTCGCAACATTAACTACTTTAATTTTTGCCGACCCACCTAAAAAACTGGTCGTCGCTACTGCTTCGATTTTCGCAGATATGGCAGAAAATATCGCTGGCGGACACGTTGATGTTAAAACAGTCGTGCCGATTGGTAGTGACCCGCATTTGTACAAACCGCGCCCAAGTGATGCGAAGATGTTGGCGGACGCAGATTTGATTTTACGGAACGAATTGACCTTTGAAGGGTGGTTAAAAAAGTTGATTGAGAACTCTAATACAAAGGGTAAAATTGTGACTATCACGGAAGGAATAAAGCCTGTAAAAAGTCTCATTTATGAAAATTCAACTGACCCACATGCGTGGATGGATGCTTCCAATGGTTTAATTTATATTGAAAACATTAAAAATGCTCTAGTTGAAATTGACCCTGACAACAAAGAAGTTTACGAGATTAATTACGGTGTTTATAAGCAACAATTGGAAGATTTGGACACCTATATTTTGAAAGCGGTTAGAAACATTCCAGCCAATCAGCGCATCCTGATTACTTCGCACGATGCTTTCCAATATTATGGGCGGCGATATGGCATTCAGTTGGAATCTATCATGGGCGTTTCGACAGAAGCGGAGGCACAGACTTCGGATATTCGCCGATTAAATAAGGTGATTCGAGAAAATAATGTCCCAGCTGTGTTTATTGAAAGTACAATTAATCCGAAGATGTTGCAGCAATTGGCGAAAGATAATAAAGTGCAAATTGGTGGTGAATTATTTGCCGATTCGATTGGAGAAAAAGACAGTGCTGCACCGTCTTATTACGATATGTTGAAATACAATACAGATGTGATTGTGAAGGCATTGAGTCGCGTGGTTGAACCTGTAAAAGCAACTGAAAAAGTCGTTGAAGAAGAGGGGAGTTCTTTATTAATTTTGGGCTTAGTCGGCGCACTATTCGTAGGCGCGTTTTTCTTTGTTGCTAAAAAAATGAACGGTTAAAATAGAACGTTATGAATAGCATTTCCATAAAGGGTTTATCGGTTGCTTATGACCGGAAATTGGTCTTAACCAATATTTATCTCGACCTTCAATCAGGGAACGTTTACGGTGTGATTGGTCCAAATGGTGCGGGGAAATCGACGCTTTTTAAGGCGATTTTAGGATTGATAGATCTGAATTCTGGAAGGATTTTAATCAATGGCGAAACGATAAAAGTGCAACGAAAATCCATTGTGTATGTGCCACAGCGCGACGGGGTAGATTGGCAGTTTCCGGCAACTGTGATGGACATTGTTTTGATGGGGCGATATCCTTTAAAAAAAATGTTTTCTCGGATGAACGACGAGGACAAAGAAGTGGCAATGGACGCCTTAAAAGACGTGGGCATTGAATATTTAAAAGACCGTCAAATCGGTGAACTTTCGGGTGGACAACAGCAGCGCGTTTTTATCGCAAGAGCGTTGTGTCAAGGTGCGGATATTTTTTTATTGGATGAACCTTTTGTCGGTGTTGATATTACTACGGAAGAAAAGATTATTGATATTTTAAAACGGTTGGCAAGTCAGGGTAAGACACTTTTGGTGGTGCATCATGACCTTTCTTCAGTGGCGGAATATTTTGATAAAGTGATTTTATTGAATCAACGATTGATTGCGTTTGGAGATACGGAGACGACTTTTACGCAGGAGAATATTTCTAAAGCGTATCGAAGTCAGTTGACGATTTTGCACAAGACTGGAATGGTGGGGTAGATTTACAACAACGTTCGGTCAACTGGCTATAAATGTAGAATGAAGCGTATTGTTGAATTTAAACTTCAAGAAAACGTCTAACAATCTTGAAGAGATTGAATATGAATAGCCGCAGATGCAATCTGCGGAAAATAAATAAGCGCACGACAACTCTGGAGGAGTTGAAGGTTACAAATGTAGGTTCAACTCCTTCAGAGTTGCGACATCATTTCGTCTTTCCTTGGATTTCATCCGAGGTTATTCATATTTAACTACTTCGTAGTTTTTTGCTACACAATATTAATTAAAAAAGTATGAAAGCATCCGTCGAAATCAGCATGTATCCGTTGAAAGAAAGTTACGAAACGCCGATTATAAAATTCATCGAACGACTTAACGAAAATGAAAAATTGGAAGTCAAGACCAATACGATGAGTACCCAGGTTTTCGGCGATTATGATGAAATAATGGCAACGTTGACTCGCGAAATGAAACGTTCTTTCGAGGAAGAAAAAGCCGTCGTTATGGTTTTAAAAATAATCAATATGGATTTATCCGAATAATTTCCTACTTTTGGTCTATTCAAAACCAACCCACGACGCTTGAAAAATCTATTTACACAACTTTATTTATCCAATCGTTTCTTCGCCCTTTTTGGCGCAGTTATTTTATTATTTTCGTTGAGTTATCCATTTCCGATGCTGTTTCCGTTGGCATTGACTGGTTTTGTTGTAGCAGTTGCGTTGGTTTTTGTGGATATGATTTTGTTGTTCAATCCAAATATAGAGGTAAAAGTACGGCGACGATTGCCTAAGATTTTTTCATTGGGAGATGCGAATAAAGTCGTTTTAGAATTGATGAATCAGGCGGATAGAAATTTGTTATTGATAATCATCGACGAATTACCTTTTCAATTTCAAAAACGAGATTTTGAACAAAAATTAAATTTGGCGGCAGGGGAAAGTCAGTCGATTGCTTATGAATTAAAGCCATTTGAACGCGGCGAATACAAATTTGGTGCAGTCAACGTTTTTTTAGAAACTCAAATCGGTTTGGTACAACGCTGCCAACGACACGACCACGAAATGTCGATTCCTGTTTATCCGTCGGTGTTGCAAATGAAGCAGTATTCGATTATGGCATTCGACCGCATGACCACGCAGAAAGGCATCAAAAAGATAAGACGAATTGGTCATAGCTATGAATTTGAGCAAATCAAAAATTACGTGCGGGGCGACGATTATCGCAGTGTGAATTGGAAAGCGACAAGCCGTAGAAATGAATTGATGGTCAACCAATTTGAGGATGAACGGGCGCAGCAAGTCTATTGTATTATTGATAAAAGTCGGGCGATGAAGATGCCGTTTGAGGGATTGAGTTTGATGGATTATGCAATAAATACAAGTTTGGTCATTTCGAATATTGCCTTGCAAAAACACGATAAAGCGGGCTTGATTACCTTTTCTGACAAAATTGGAACGACATTGAAAGCCGAGCAAAAAGGCAATCAGTTGAATAAAATTTTGCATGCATTGTACAATGAGAAAGAACGGGATTTGGAAGCGAATTATCAAATCTTGTATCAAGTAGCTCGGCGGTTGATTAATGGACGGAGTTTGATTTTGTTGTACACCAACTTTGAAAGTTCCTATGCGCTTGACCGCGTATTGCCGATTTTGCGCCGCATTAATAAACTACACATGTTGGTCGTTGTCTTTTTTGAAAATACGGAAATTCGAGATTTTGTAGACAAAGAAGTCACCAATATGGAAGGTATTTATACGCAAACAGTCGCGCAAAACTTCTTAGCAGAAAAATCAGCGATGGTGCAGAAATTACGGCAATATGGTATTCAGGCGGTGCTGACCCGACCAGAGGATTTGTCGGTAAATACGATTAATAAGTATTTGGAATTGAAGTCGAGGGGCTTGATTTAGAAAGTTAATAAGAAACAATCCTCCTTAAAATAAAAAGCATTTCTTAAACATTCCCACCCATTTTCCGTTTTATTCCTTACTTTTGCACCCCTTTTTTCCATCCAGAATATACATGACTTTTACAATGACTCAAGTAACTTGGATTTTCAATCCGAGAAGTTCGTCTCTGGGGTTGCTAACCTCAAAACAGTCGAAGCTTGGAAGGCGATATTTTGTCGTTTTAATTTCGGGTTGGAAACCCGAAGGACAAGCTTCTCGGATTGAAAATCCGAGTTACTAAGAAGTTTTACAAATGGGTTCAATTGAAAATAATTGAACGCTTATCTTATTAAGAACGATTTGGTCGTTCGTGTATCCTTGGCAAACGAGCAACCAATAACGAATAACTACTCAATGTCGAAGAGAAAATTATCTACTGTAAATAAAACTGAGCAACCTGTCGTGGACATTGTCGAACAACAACACATCGAAGTCATTGGTGCGCGGGAGCACAATTTGAAGGATATTTCTATCAAAATACCTAGGAATAAACTCGTTGTCGTGACAGGAATTAGTGGTAGTGGCAAATCGTCGCTGGCATTTGATACGATTTATGCGGAAGGACAGCGGCGCTATATGGAGACTTTTTCGGCGTATGCACGGCAGTTTATCGGGGAAATGGAGCGACCAGATGTGGAGAAAATTACGGGTTTGAGTCCAGTCATTTCTATCGAGCAAAAGACGACGGGACGGAATCCGCGCTCAACGGTGGGGACGATTACGGAGGTGTATGATTTTATGCGGCTATTGTTTGCGCGAGTCGGTGAGGCGTATTCTTACAATACGGGAAAGAAGATGGTGCGCTACAATGAGGAGCAGATGAAGGAGCAAATCATGAGTGATTTTAAAGGGAAGAAAATTCTGATTTTGGCACCGCTGATTCGAGGACGAAAGGGACATTATCGGGAGTTATTTGACTCGATTCGGAAGCAAGGCTATACGAAAGTTCGGGTAGATGGTGTTGTGTTGGATATTGAGGTAGGTATGCAAGTTGACCGTTATAAAGTGCATGATATTGAAGTAGTGGTTGACCGTTTGAAAATGGAAATGACCAAGATCGAACGTTTTAATTCGAGCCTCCAAACTGCCTTAAAAATGGGCAACGGACTCATCATGATTTTGGAAAATGACACGACAGAAGTTCGCACGTTTTCCAAGCATTTGATGGATGCCGAGACGGGACTGTCTTACGAAGAACCTTCACCAAATGCCTTTTCATTTAACTCGCCTTATGGTTATTGCACAAGTTGTAAAGGGTTGGGCAAAGTGAATAAGGTTGATTTGGAAAAAGTCATTCCTGATGATACCAAAAACTTGAATGAGGCGGCAATTAAGCCATTCGGAGAGGTTCGGGACAATTGGACATTTAAGCAATTAAAAGCGATTGCGAAGAAGCATAAATTTTCGTTTGATACGCCTGTAAAAGACATTCCGGAAGCGGCGATGAACATTATTTTGAACGGTGGTGGCGTCGGTATCAAAGTACCAGAAATTAAGCATGATTTTGTTTACAACTTAGCGACAGATGGTATTATCAAAATGCTCGAACGCTGGTATCGAGACACGACTTCCGAGAAAACACGGCAGTGGGCAGAGGAATTTATGACCGTGGATACTTGCGCAGATTGTGAAGGAATGCGATTGCGGAAAGAGAGTTTGCATTTCAAAATTGATGAAAAGAATATCGCGGAATTGGCGGAGATGGATTTGAGTGATTTGGGCGATTGGTTTGAAGGCTTGGAAACACGAATTTCGGATAGACAATTTCAAATCGGGCGGGAAGTTTTGAAAGAAATTAAGCTGCGATTGGGGTTTTTGCTACACGTTGGTTTGGATTATTTGACATTGAATCGACCTGCACGAACCTTATCAGGTGGCGAGGCACAGCGGATTCGACTGGCGACTCAAATTGGGTCACAATTGACGGGGATTACCTATATTTTGGATGAGCCAAGTATTGGATTGCATCAGCGCGATAACCACCGTTTGATTGAAGCCTTGAAGGAATTGTCGGAAATCGGCAACACCGTTATCGTCGTTGAACACGATAAGGACATCATGTTGGCATCGGATTATTTGATTGATTTGGGACCAGGTGCGGGCAAGCACGGTGGCGAGATTGTTGGCGAGGGTGTTCCCGAAACATTCATTGATAAAAACACGCTAACTTCTCAATATTTAAATAAGCAAAAAGAAATTGCGATTCCAGAAAAACGACGGAAGGGCACAGGCGAGTTTTTAGAATTGAAAGGGGCAACGGGGCATAATTTAAAAAACGTAAATGTCAAAATTCCTTTGGGGACTTTTACCGCAGTGACGGGCGTTTCGGGCAGTGGAAAATCGAGTTTAATTAACAGCACTTTATACCCTATTTTACGGCATCATTTTTATAGAAGTTTGCAAAAACCACTGCCGTATAAAACCATTAAAGGGCTGGAACATTTGGATAAAGTAATTGAAATTGACCAGTCGCCAATTGGGCGGACACCAAGGTCAAATCCAGCGACTTATACGGGTGTTTTTACGGAAATTAGAAAACTGTTTACCAATTTGCCAGAAGCCAAAATTCGAGGTTACAAAGCAGGACGTTTTTCTTTTAATGTAAAAGGCGGACGTTGTGAAGAATGCCGAGGTAGCGGTTTGCGAACTATCGAAATGAACTTCCTGCCTGATGTACATATTGAATGCGAAGAATGCCTTGGTCGCCGTTACAATCGAGAAACTTTGGAGGTTTTATTCAAAGGAAAATCTATTAACGATGTATTGAATTTGACTGTGGATGAAGCGGTTGAATTCTTCCAAGCCATTCCAAAGATTTTCCGAAAAATGAGGACTTTGAGAGACGTTGGTTTGGGCTACATTACACTTGGACAGCAGGCGACGACGTTATCAGGTGGAGAAGCGCAGCGGGTGAAATTGTCGGAAGAATTGTCGAAACGTGATACAGGAAACACCATTTATATCTTGGATGAACCAACGACGGGGCTGCATTTTGAAGACATCCAGCATTTGTTAATTGTCTTAAATCGTTTGGTAGAAAAAGGAAATACGATTGTCGTAATTGAGCACAATTTGGATGTTGTCAAAGTTGCTGACCATGTGATTGATATGGGCTTGGAAGGTGGTCGCGGCGGTGGAGATTTGATTGTCGCAGGGACGCCGGAGAAGGTGGCGAAGCACAAGACGAGTCATACGGGACGGTATCTGAAGGAGGAGTTGAAGTAGCTTTTTTAATAAAAAAAGACTATATATTGTCAATAAAAAAGAAATTATGACTGCAATCGGTGCGCAACAAGAAGGAGAATTGAAGGTCTATTCGCAACAAGTAAAAATTAGTTGGGAGGATTTTGAGTGCGAGTATTTATCAAGAGAAGACGAGTGGAAATATGAGTGGATAAATGGCTATGTCGAGAAAACAAAACGTACTATGAACCAATACCAATTTTTTATTTTAAATAATTTAAAAGACTTGTTTGATGAGCTTAAAATAGAAGGTAAAATTAGTGGCTATTTAGGAGTTGAGATGGACGCTTATTTTTTAGAAAACATACACCGAATTCCTGATGTAGCTTATTATTCGTTGGCTCAAAATGTCAAAATGGCGGCGGGAGAAAACCAAGTCCCTGAATTTGTTATTGAAATAATTTTAAAGACAGATAATATCAACCGAGTTAATAGAAAAGTACAAAATTACCGAGAGGCGAAAGTGGCAGTTATTTGGCATGTTTTTCCTGAATTGGAAGAGGTACACATTTATCATGATGATAAAATGGTTATTCTAAAAGGAACGAGAATTTGTTCAGCAGCACCGATTCTGTCTGATTTTGAGATTACTGTCAATGACGTTTTTAAAAAGCCAACTGTATAATTCTCAAACATCAAACGCCACGCGAATCATCAAAATAACCCCAAAAGTAACCAACGCAAAACCAGCAATCCGCCGCAGTTTACCTAAAAATTCAGGTTTCATCTTCTTCTGAATCTGTTTTGCCATCCCAACTTTTAGCGTATCAGTCAAAACAATCACACTCAAAATACCGCTATAAAAGAAAACATCAGAATTCGGTTGTTTGAAATCAGCGACAAAAGCAGTCGTCGTAATGAACCAAAAAACGAAGGTAAAAGGATTCGCGGAATTGATGATAAAACCGGTTGTCCATAATTTAAAATAAGAAGAATAGCGGACACCAAACTTTTCTAAATTATCGACAGCGGGTGGTTTTGCTAAAGCGAGACTTAAACCAATGCCTACCAAAATTAAGCCACCAACCATACCCATTCCTAAATTAAAGCTTTGCCAATTGGTCATTTCCGTAATGTAAGAAACGCCGAAGTAAGCACAAACTACAAATACAATATCGCTCACCCAAATACCCGATGCCACCGCAATACCCGCCCGAAAACCTTCCTCTATACTCGTCTGAACAAGTGTGAAAAGTATGGGTCCCGTTAAAATACTCAGCGTTAATCCTAATAAAATGCCGCTTCCGAGTGCATCCATGATTTGATTGTTTCGATTGTTTCGATTGTTTCGATTGTTGGTTTAAGAATAAATGGTTGCGACCAATCTTCTTCGTCCTCCATGATTCCTGAATTCACAAAGGTAAATGCCTTGCCAAGTCCCAAAATTCAATCGACCTTCAGAAATTGGGATAGTAACCGAAAAACCCACCAATGCCGCCTTGATGTGCGCAGGCATATCGTCAGACCCTTCCATTGTGTGTGTCAGATACGGCTCATTCTCTGGCATTATTTTATTGAAAATATTTTCAAAATCAACGCGAACGGATGGGTCAGCATTTTCATTAACCGTCAACCCTGCGGAGGTATGTTTGATAAATAAATGAAAAAGTCCAACTTCGGGTAAATCACGAATTTCTCGCAAAACATCCGTTGTAATGATGTGGAATCCTCTGGTAAAAGGTCGGAGACTGATTTGTTTTTGAGTAATCATAATGTAGGCTAATATTATTTTGGCTCAATGTAAAAACTTTATTTCAAGAAAGAACTATCAAAATTGTTAGGATTTCCTTAATATCGCCTTCTTAACGAAATAGGGGTCATCCCGAATTTTTCATCTATTAAGATGCGGAGCAGATAAATCCAAGTTTTGTTACGATTCTGTCGTGCTCCTACGGGATTGTCAAGGGGAAGAAATTTTGAAAACATTTCTTCCCCTTGACAATCCCGTCGCGGCGGCTTGAATTTTATGTGAAAAACTGAATTTTTCTGTCAAGAAATGCACCAATTTTTTTACCGTTATTAAAAGTGCTAAATAAAAAAATCGGGATGATTCCTGTTTAAAAATTTCAACCATGACAATCAACGAAAGAATCGCTGCCATTCGAGCGAAAATGAAAGAACAAAGTTTAGCTGCTTACCTCATGCCGAGTAGCGACCAGCACCAAAGCGAATATGTAGCGGATTATTGGAAATCGAGAGAATGGGCATCGGGCTTTACGGGGTCTGCGGGCTTGGTGATTATTTTGCAGGAAGGGTCTGCTTTGTGGACAGATAGTCGTTATACTTTGCAAGGGGCGACGCAGTTGGAAGGAAGTGAAATGGAGTTGAAAGTGCAGGGTGTGGCGCATTCACCAGAGCATATTGATTGGTTGAAAACGACGTTAAAAGAAGGCGATACGATTGGCTTGGATGGCAAATTGTTTTCGGTTGGGCAAGTGCGCAGTTTGGCGAAGTCATTCTATGAAAAAGGAATTGAGTTGGAAACGAGCATCGATTTGGTTGCAGACACTTGGAAAGATAGACCGACCTTGCCAACCGAACCAGTCTTTGAGCATGATGCAAAATTTGCAGGACTGAATCGAGTGGAAAAAATGGCGAAAATTCGGGAACAAATGCAGGAAGCAGATGCCGAGAGCTACCTCCTTTCGACCTTGGATGATATTGCTTGGACGTTCAATTTGCGCGGTTCGGATGTCGAGAGCAACCCTGTTTTCTATGCGTATGCCATTATTAAAAAAGACGTAGCGCATCTTTTTGTGAAAAAATCGAAAATTTCAGCGGATTTATTTCAAAAACTAAAAAAGGATGGCGTTGAAATAGAAGATTATGATTCGGTAGAGAATTTTCTAGATAATTTAAAACACAACATTTTAATAGACAATGCTTCGACGAGTAATCAAGTATTTAATGCCATTGAAAAAAACTTGATTGTTCGGGGTAAGAATATCGTTCAGCCACTGAAAGCCATTAAAAATGAAACGGAAATTGAGCACATCAAAAATGCCATGCGCAAAGATGGAGTAGCGTTGACCAAGTTATTTATGTGGCTGGAAAAGACGTTGGACGCTCGTTCGATTCCAGAAGTTGAAGTCGCGGAAAAGCTGAAAGGGTTTCGGGCAGAACAAGCGTATTATTATGGCGAAAGTTTTGATGCGATCGTTGGGTACAATGGCAACGGAGCGATTGTGCATTATCGGGCAGAAACAGAGACTTGTGCCAATATTAAGAAAAAAGGAATCCTGCTTTTGGATAGCGGCGGACAGTACCATGATGGGACGACGGACATCACCCGAACGATTGCTTTGGGCAGACCAACGGCGGAACAAAAGCGCAATTATACCTCTGTATTAAAAGGACATATTGCCTTGGATAGTGCCAAATTCCCGCAGGGAACGACGGGACCACAATTGGATACTTTAGCGCGAATGTACCTCTGGCAAGACTGTTTGAATTATGGTCATGGCACAGGACACGGCGTCGGCTTCTTCTTGAATGTTCACGAACCGCCACAAGGTTTTGCGACCAATCCAACGACTTCACGCGGGCGGACAGCGATTGTGCCGGGGATGTTTACCTCGAATGAACCTGGTTTTTACAAAGCAAATGAATATGGGATTCGGATAGAAAATTTGGTCATTTGCCGCGAAGGAGAAAAGAATGATTTTGGGCAATTTTATTATTTTGAAAACTTGACGCTGTTTCCAATTGATACAAAATTGATTAACAAAAGAATGATGACTGCTAAAGATAAAAAATGGTTGAATGCTTATCATCAGGAGGTTTTGGAGAAATTATCGCCGCTTTTGGGAGAGGAGGAGAAGGTTTGGATGGAGGGGAAATGTCGGATGATATAGTATTTCTTTCAGAAGAGAAAAGACTTAAATGTGAAAAAAGTATTAGTTACTTATGTTGTGCAGCTAAAACTACGAAGTAGTCGAATCTGAATAACCTCGGATGCAATCCGAGGGAAACGAAAAAGTGTACCCTAACTCTGAAGGAGTTTTTAGAGCTCATTTACTTTTACGCAGATTGCATCTGCGGTTATTTATATTCAACTACTTTGTAGTTATTGATTTCGTAATATGCGGGAGTTGTTCACTAAACTGTGTCAAAAATTTAAAAAAAGTGTAAAAACTAATCAACCTAGTTATTTTTGCACTACCGAATGAAGGGGCGTAGGGCACTG
>JBLHWU010000195.1:0-12161 GCA_047629355.1 Saprospiraceae bacterium
TTCTTACTAATTACACCATTTTTTCAGACTTACGGCTATGCCATTGACATTTTTCTTGCTATCTCTACTGCCTTTTCACTTGTCTTATTTTGGAAAAGAAGTAGATTATTTTCCAAAATGGCTACATCTGATTTGGTTAATTTTATTGGTTTACTTACCATTTAAGTAACCCGTAATAATTAATCAGGTAAAATTTTTAGACAAGATTTTTTCGATAGTTTTTCTTTAAAAATTCTTGAATAGCCAATGTTATTGAAGAAATTTTTAGGAAAAAATAGCGGAAAAAGATGTTTATAAATTTACCTAATTAATTACTACGTAACGCTTTGATTGCCCTTTCCAGTATCATGATTTGTGGAATGGCATTTTTCGCTTTTTGTATAAAAGACTTATTTCAAACAGCGTGGAAAACTCAATTAAAAGCCAATCTTTTAGCGATTAAAAAAGAGTTCTGATGTTATTTCACTTTGCTATTTTTGATTAGTTGCTACTCGTTTTATATTTCTCGTTTCAATAGTGAAAATGAGCCACCACTACCCTATTTTGAAGCCGTAGGAAAATTGGTAAAAGGATTGATTTTTATTGCAACGTCCAAATTAGCAATTCCACTAATGGGGATTTTATTAGGCATCAATTATTTATTTCAAAAAAGTAAAAATCACAATTTTGAAAAAATTAGCATTCCTTATTATCCAAAAATCTGGACATTTATTGGCTGGCTGTGGCTATTTTTATTTCTCTATTTAATGACTTTACCTTTTGGAGGATTTCGTCCTTATCGAGCGCATATCATTCGACACGATACGTTTATTTCAGTGACTTTGGGCTTAATTTTCTCTTGATTCCTTAACAATTCCAGTTCATCACATTTATCCAACCTCAAAGTAACCAAACCTTTCCACTGTCCAATATTTAGCAAATTAGACCATCTTTTGCATGGTGTTGTAATTTGTAAATTAGTCATTTTATCCCCCAAATATTGCAAAAACCCATAATCGTCTTTCTCCCATCCAATTGCCTGAAAATTTTGTAATTCCTTCAAATCCTGCAAGCTCAATCCTACTTTTTCAATCGGGGCATTAGCCATTAAACTCGTTAATTTGGAACATAAACTTAAATCAGGCAATGCATTCAATGATACATGCTGAATCGTCAAATTTTTAAGGTTTGGACATTTTGATAACAATTCATTCATCAAATCAATCTCTGGTTCTACATTGCCAAAAGTTAGATAAGTCATCTCCTCTAAAGTTCAACGGTAGATTTAAAAGCGTCTCTGAAATATTATTGACATTCATAAAAATAATATTTTATAATTAATTATACTTCAAAATAACGTTGACAACGTTATAAAAATATTTCACAATTACGCTAATTTGAATACATTTATTATTTTAAAAACTTTTTTGAATATAAATTACTAAAATTTATTAATATTCGATAAAAAAAATATCAAGGAAACTAAATCTAATTCCTTTTCATTCCCTTCTCTCTGCATCTTTGTTCCATTATCTGTCACTAAAAATTCTCAATTATGCTATCTATTTATCAATTAAAATCCAAATTCCAACAATTGCTTCGCCCCGTCGCCAAAGCGTTATCTAAACTTGGATTTACGCCAAATCAAGTAACTATCGCTGCAGTTTTATTATCTGCCAATTTAGGTTTATTACTGTTATTCCATCGCATCACGCTCACCTTTTTGCTCCTCATACCGATTGGTTTATTCATCAGAATGGCACTCAACGCCTTAAACGGAATCATGGCAAAAGAGCACAATATGCAAAGTCAACTCGGTCAAATTCTAAACGAACTTGGGGATATCATTTCTGATTTGTGCCTTATCATTCCTTTGATTTTCGTCACAAATTTGCATCCTGCCATCATTCTTTCTTTTGCTTTCCTTACCGTTATTAATGAATTTGCTGGACTCCTCGGACAAGCAATTGGCGGCGACCGTCGATACGATAGTGATAGAACCTTACTAATTGGGGCATTTTGCATCCTTTTTTACTATATCCCGACGGTAATTTTATATGCCAATTGGATTTTTACAGTTGCTTGTTTGCTACTCATTTTAAGTACGATTATTCGCATAAAGAAGTCTGTAAAAACCTAAATATGAAAAGTGGTTTCCTTTTTATTTTCATCAAAACACTTAAACAATGAAAATCCTACAAGAGAATATCAGTCCCGAAGTTCAACAATCTTTGCAAGTCCTTTTTGGCTTGTTAAGTCTCTGTTTGGCAGTTTTTTTTATGCTCAAAAAAAACAAGCCAAGTCCACTCAATGAAGAGTTGTTTATCCATACTCATTCTTGGGCTTTCATGTCGGTTTTTTTGGTAATATTAGTCATTTGTCAAACATGGATTGGGTCAATATTGCTCACATTTTTATCATTTTTAGCCCTGAGAGAAATGCTCTCAATTTGCAAATTTCGC
The DNA here is from genome assembly GCA_047629355.1 of Saprospiraceae bacterium. GTDB lineage: Bacteria > Bacteroidota > Bacteroidia > Chitinophagales > Saprospiraceae > CAYUNA01. The sequence goes on from JBLHWU010000195.1 coordinate 2,442, forward strand.
ACCGCCGATAAACCAGCAATGCTGGTCGCATATTGCTGCATTCCATTACAGTATTTCCTTATAGAAAACCAAATGAATACCTATATTCTCACTGCTTTACCCATCGCTATGTTTATGCTAATCCCAACTGTTTTAGTTTTTTCTGGTAGCACAGAAAAAATTGGTCAATCAATGGCCTTGATTCCAACCTTGGTCATGTTAACCGTCTTTTTTTCAAGTCATTTGGCGATGCTTTTCAACTTGGAATTTAGCACCTTTCAAGCTGGAAATGGCATATTGATTCTATTTTTGGTCGCACTTACCGCACTCAATGATGTTTTCCAATTTACTTGGGGAAAACTGCTGAGTAAAAGAAAAATCATGCCTTTAGTTAGCCCCAATAAAACTTAAGAAGGCTTCCTTGGCGGCATTTTCACAACCGCTATTTTAGGTTATTTTCTCCAATTTCTTACGCCCCTTTCCTCTTTTGAATCTGCTGCTACAGGATTGATTCTGGGCATTGTTGGTTTCGTCGGCGATGTCATTATTTCTGCGGTCAAAAGAGATTTGGCAATTAAAGATACCAGCGACCTTATCCCTGGTCATGGAGGCTTAATGGATAGGCTGGACTCTTTGGTATTAACTGCGCCCTGCTTTTATTATATGTTACAATATTTCACTAATAATCAATTAGTTGCGTTTAAAGACATACCGATTATCCTTTCTTGATTAGAAATAATTAAAACTCAAATTTATATTTTAAAAATAAAATCATCATGAAAAATTTACTTATTTCCACAATTTACACCTTCATTATAAAACCATTTCTAAGCCTAATTATTGGCGTAAAATTCAAAAATTCAACTGTCTTAAATACTCAAAAACAATTCCTAATCATCGCCAATCACAATAGCTATTTGGATGCTTTGGCACTATTGGCGGCTCTCCCGTTTGGGCAATTAAAAAATGTGCATGCCGTTGTTGCCACCGATTATTTTGGTCAAAATTTTCTATGCAAAATCTTGGTCAAATGGTTTTTCAACGCCATTTTTATCCACAGAAATCGCCCTCTTGGTTCACCATCTTCTATCGAAAATCTCGACGTATTATTGTAGCAAGGGAAGTCGTTAATTCTATTTCCAGAAGGCAGCAGAGGCGAGCCCGGTGTGATGACAGGTTTCAAAAATGGTGTTGCCGTTTTGTTGAAACGCAATCCACATATTCCATTAGACTTTATGAATGAGTAGCTTTTTTAGAATTACAAATAATTGATAATCAATAGTTTGCGAATTATCCAGAGTCGCCATTCATAAAGTCTATTTATTCCCGCTCATTTAAATGGTTTTGGTCGAGTACTGCCGAAAGACAGTTATTTGCTTTTACCACTTAATTGTAAGGTTCGTTTTGGGAAATTAAGTTATCCGAATTCAACAGAAATCCCCCAAATTTTAGAAGAAGTAAAAGCCGCTATTTTAAATTTAAAACCAACTTTAGAAGCGGATTTCAATCAATTTAAAGCTATCTAATTCTTATTGAATTGTCATTTAAAATCAGTCTATTTTCATTAGACTTATTACCTAAATAGAAATGGTTAGCTGAAATTTAGATTTTTGCGCTTTTTTTAAAAATCATTGAATAGTCTCTCTATTGAATTCTTTTTTAAAGAAAAATAGCGCAAAAAGATATTTTCAAATGACCGTTTCTATTTGGGTAATAAGTCTATTCAAAAAAATCCAAAATTATGCAAACACCAATCATCTCTATCGTTTTCTTTTTAATTGCCTCCTTTTTAGGTGCAATTGGACAATATCTATATAAATCTGGTGCAGAAATCGCAGGCGGCAGCGTCTCCAGTTACCTCCTCAATCCTCGATTATTGGCGGACGTCGGTTGCTATATTGGCGTGATGATTTTGTTCGTGGCGGCGTTCAAAAAAGGAGGTTCTTTGACCATTTTACATCCAATTTATGCAACTACTTTTATCTGGGCAGCCTTATTAGCCTTCTTTGTTTTTGGGACAGCTATCAAGCCTGTTAATATCGCTGGAATGTTGTTACTGGTTAGTGGAATGTATTTGATGGGAAAATAGATTTAAACCTACAATTAACTCATTATCAATTAATTAAAACCAGCTAATGAATATAGAAATGAAAAATCCTACCAGCATTCTGTTCTTATTCGTCCTTTCCTTCTTTGGAAATCTTGGGGAACTACAAGCTATCTATCCGACGTCCTCTACAATAAAAAAGTCTTGCGACGTCATTATCATTCACCATCCAGAAATACTAAAATCAGCAAAAGAAGCTATTCTCATTTTACCTGGATTTGGTGATTCTAAAAAACGTCGAAAAAAACAAAAGGCATTTTTTGGAAATTTAGAATATGACCTTTTCATCCCTGATTATCACCATCGAAAATCGATGACTAAAACCCAAGAAAAATTTGAGGATTTTTATCAGAAGCAAGACCTAAAATCCTATAAAAGAATCCACGTCTTCACTTATATTCTCGGCGCATGGGTACTCAATGATTTTATTGCAGAAAATGGTCGTGGAAATATAGAGACTATCGTTTACGACCATAGTCCTTTACAGGAACGTGCGCCACGCGTGATGGTCAATAGAATGAGGCTATTGAGTCGAATTTCTAAGGGGAAAATATTGATTAAATTTAGTGAATTTCCTTATCCAACTTTACACCAAGACAGTATTCAAATTGGGATAATTGTAGAAAGTCGAGCGACTAAATTAATTAAATTATTCCGCAAAAAAGCACTCAGCTATGGCCCTGTTTTATGGGATGCAGATAGTTTTAAGCAAGCACATCATGACCTTTTTTATACCCACTTAAACCATGATGAAATGTATAGTCAATTTGATATAACTGGGGAAGATATTCTGCATTTTTTCAAATATGGTTATTTCACCAAAACAGCGAAACGAACCCCGTTTACAACAAATCCGTTTAAGAAGTAAGAAATAAACAAGCTACTGCTTCGCTTCATAAATAACTGACGATTATAATGATGTTTTAAAGAAGGGCGTTTGAGGGATAAAACAGTTTTGTCCCTCAAAACCTTACCCGCGTTGCCGCAGAATTTTATGAAAGTGTTAAGTTTAATTATGACTAAAAAACTGTCAAGCTATTCAAAAAATTAAGCGCATTTATTGAGTTATTTTTCTAACTCCCTTTTCTAAAATAAACTATAATAGTTTATGTGATTTCTTGATTTATTCTACTTAAAAACAATAAAAACATAAAACATTACATTAAAAAAAAAAATCATTATTAACATTTTGTTTCATCAGGATAATTTATTACATTTGCCCCAATCAAATTAAACATACAACGATAATGACCCTCAGTACAAATCCGGAACTCGAACTCGCCTTCGATTACGTTCAATACACCAACAAAAATATCTTCCTGACCGGAAAAGCAGGTACAGGAAAAACAACCTTTTTGCACCGTGTCAAAGCAGAAAGCATTAAGCGAACGGTCATCGTTGCGCCTACGGGTGTTGCCGCGATTAATGCGAAAGGCATGACGATTCACTCGTTTTTTCAATTGCCTTTTGGTCCTCACATTCCCGGTAGTCCGCCTGACCCGAAGCGACAGCGGAAATTTACCCGCAAAAAAATCAACCTTATTAAGAGTGTAGATTTACTGATTATCGACGAGATAAGTATGGTGCGGTCGGATATGTTGGACTCAATTGATGAGGTGCTGCGTCGGTATAAAGATCGTAATAAACCTTTTGGTGGTGTCCAATTATTGATGATTGGAGATTTGCATCAATTGCCACCTGTCGTTAAGCAAGAAGAGTGGTATATGTTACGCGAACATTACACGACACCCTATTTTTTCGGGAGTCATGCTTTGCAAAAAACGAATCCTGTTACGGTGCAGTTGAAGCATATTTATCGCCAATCGGATGATGTTTTTATCAGTTTATTAAATAAAGTAAGGGACAATCAACTGGATACCGAAGTTTTGGAAACGTTGAATAGTCGGTATATTGAAAATTTTAAACCTACAAAAGAAGAAGGCTATATCACGCTTACTTCGCACAATGCAGCAGCGAATAATATTAATCAGAAAAAGCTGGAGGAGTTAAAGACAACTTCATTTAAGTTCAAAGCAAAAATAGAAGGTGATTTTCCTCAGCACTCCTACCCAACAGAAGAAACTTTAGCTTTTAAAAAGGGCGCGCAAGTCCTTTTTATTAAAAATGATTCCTCGCCTGATAAGCTTTATTATAATGGGAAAATTGGACAGATTACGAGTATTGATGACGGCACTATTTATGTAAAATGTCCTGGTGATTCTCAATCAATTGCTGTCGGGATGGTAGATTGGAATAATGTTAAATACAGTCTCAATGAACGAACTAAAGAAGTAGCGGAGGACGAGGTTGGAAAATTTACTCAATATCCACTAAAACTCGCTTGGGCAATCACGATTCATAAAAGCCAAGGACTTACTTTTGAACGAGCAATTATTGATGCAGCAGCGGCATTTGCACACGGACAAGTCTATGTTGCGCTGAGTCGCTGTAAGAGTTTTGAAGGCATTGTGCTGCATTCTAAAATCAATTATTCGAGTGTGAAAACAGACACCGTTGTCAAAGATTATTCTAAAAAAGCAGAATTGAATGCGCCAAGTGAATCGGATTTGGAACAGTCAAAGAAGGAATATCAAGCGAGTCTCATTCAAGATTTATTCAATTTTCAAGCGGTGCAATATGCGGTGAGTGACGTCAGCCGTACCTACTTGGCGCATGAAAATACCTTGACGACAGCAGCAGTTTTGCAACTCAACGAATGGGCTGCGAAAATAGAAGCCGAAGTCATTTCGATGGGAAAAAAATTCATGCCGCAATTGCAAGGGTACTTTTTGCAGCCGAATTTGCCAGAAGACAATGAGGAGTTGAAGGTGCGTTTGCAAAAAGCAAGTGCTTATTTTTGTGATAAAATTAGTAAAGATTCTCTTCCTGAATTACAACAAATACCCGTTTTAACAGATAGTCAAGCCGTAAAGAAGACAGCTGTAGATAACTTGATGAGGGTTGAGAAGTTACTGTATATTAAAAATGAGTGTTTTAAAGCGGTACAAATCAAATTTTCGGCGCATGACTATTCGAAAACTCGTGCGAATGCAGACATGGATTTCGAAAAAATAGCAAAAACAAAATCGACTAAATTATCCTTTCAAAATGTGCCTAAAGATGTGAAACACCCACAATTGTATGGACAGATTCAAGCTTGGCGACAAGAAGAAGCACAGGAAGCAGGCATCAATCCTTATGAAATTGTTCCTACTCGAACGATTGCAGAATTGGTGGAATTTTTACCCACAACTTCCGCAGCCTTATTGCAAATCAAAGGTATTGGCCCTGGGAAAGTAAAGCGTTTTGGAGGAGATATTATTGACTTAATTGAAAATTATTGCGTCGCTAAAGGCATTCAAAAAAACCTCTTAATTACAGGTGCGGTTAAGCGAAAGCCAGTTGTTTCAGATACAAAAAAAAAGAGTTTTGACTTTTTTAAAGCAGGACGAAGCATCGACGAAATTGCCTTAACTCGTAGCCTGACACCCAATACAATTGAAGGGCATTTAACGCATTTTATCGGTACTGGGGAGTTGGATATTTTTAAAATAATCGAACAGAAAAATGTAGCAGAAATAGAGCAATTTTTCACCAAAAATAAGGAAGCGAATGGTGCGCTTGCGAAGACCTTTTTTGGAGAAAAATACAGTTATGAAAATTTTAGAATGGTTCGCGCTTACATGAATCATCAAGCCGAAAAATCCAAGCCAACAAGCTAAGAAACGCGAAAAACACCACACATCAAATCATCGTTCTAACATTTGAATACCGTTTTTTAGATTTTCAAAAAAAAAAGTGCTAAGTCAAATTGATTGACTTAGCACTTTTTTTTTAGCATTCACTCCGTATGCCGTAAGCCGACAATTGTGTGCCGTCTATTATTTTCCGCCACCGAAACCAGAGTTGCTAGCTGGAACTGCATCCGGCTCAGCTGGTTTTGGCTCAACTTTCCCTTTGATACGCAATTTGTGCGTCTCACTTGATTCATTCGTCGTCAAAGTAATAGATTTTGTGAAGGGTCCGATTCGTTTAGTATCGTATCGAACTTCAATTACTGCCGCCTCACCTGGAAGGATTGGCTCTTTTGGATAACTTGGAACGGTACATCCACAGCTACCTTTAGCATGCTTAATCACCAACGGCTCCGTTCCTGTATTAGAGAAATGGAAAACACGCAATGGGTCAGCATGCTGCTCAATCGTACCGTAATCAATTTCAGTAGATTGGAACGTCATCGTAGGACCAGTAGTTTGCGTTTCTGAAGGAGTTGCTTCAATCGCACCACCACCGTCTTGAGCAAAAGAAATAGTTGCAAAAAGAGCAAAAACAGCTAGAAATAGTATCTTTTTCATAAAAATTATTTTTAAATTTTTAAGTTCATGTAAGAATGTGAGGCAAAAGTATGGATTCTTTAGGATATTTAAAAGAAATTCCAGGATTATGGAGGTTAATAAGTTGTTAACTTTAAGATATTTTTGTTAAAAATGCTCCTTATCCTTTGAATACAAAAGCATATTTCACGCCATTTTTCAATTCAACAAAGATATTTTGGTTTACAATATGCAAAAATAGCGCGTCTACTCAATTGGATGAAATTTCAGTAAAATTCAATAAACTGCACTGTAAAAGAAATAGTTTTTTACATTTGCTTCATTTTACCCAATATTACTTTTATGAAATCATTCACTTTTTTGCCCTATTTTGTAAAAAATAGCTTACAAAACACTTTGTTTTGCCTATTTTTATTGGTTTTCACTTCCAATTCTGCGCAAAGCCAGTCCATTTTTGAAATCAGAAAAGAAAAACCTAAACGCGAAACTTTTCTACGCGTAGTCAGTCAGTCCGGTAAGTTGTTGCGTCGGAAAGGACCTTTTATTCTGACACCCAACGAAGAAGGCTATACTTATTTAAATACCCTAGCTTTCAATCTTGAATACGGCTGGCAAACCTCCGGCGATTCGGAATGGGAAGGCATTTGTAATTATCCCCGCTTCGGGATTGGTATTCAAAAATTCATCTTCCGTCACCGTGATGAGTTAGGCAATCCAATTAGTTTTTATGGCTTTTTAAACGGTAATTTTATTCGTAGAAAACGCTTTCAGTGGCTGCATCAATGGGGTGCGGGTCTCGCTTTGGGCTTCAATACTTACGACCCAAATGTCACGCCAGCAAATGATTTGATTGGCTCAAAAGTCAATGCGTATATTGAGGCAGGAACAAGTTTTTCTTTCCTCATTGGCAGTCGTCTATCACTCGAACCAGGCATTCGGTTGACGCATTTTTCCAATGGGAATACTCGGAAACCACAGAAAGGACTTAATATTTTTGCTTATCAATTGGGCGTTCGATACAACATGACTAAAGCGCCAAAAGAATACACTTTATATGATAAAACAAAGTGCCGACACCGTCATGAAGTCCTTGCGTCAATTGGCGTTGGCGAGCGTCAAGTTGATTTTACAGCAGAAGACAATAGTCTTCCGCCCTTAACTTATGGTTTGAAATATTTGATGTCAAATTTGACTTTAGGTTATAATTATGAAGTGAGACATCAATTAAAAATAGGTGGTGGTTTCGATATTTTCTACGATGGCACAAATGGCGCACTTGCGGTGATGAATGGTGCTAATTTTGAAAAGAACGACATTTCTTTCGGTGAAAAAATGGGCGTTTTCGGTTATATCGGTATCGAAGCAGTGATGGATAGATTCTCGCTTGCGATTAATGTAAGCTATATTTTATTGCAGCAGGAATTTCCAACTTCTTCTCCCAAATTTCAGCAACGATTGGGCTTGAAGTATCACGTTTGGAGGAATGTTTTTGTAGGAATTGATATTATAGCTTATGAATTTCATGTGGCGAAAGCGGTGAATTATAAGGTGGGGATGAGGCATTATTTGAATGAGCAATGAGCAATGAGCAATGAGCAATGAGCAATGAGCAATTTAAGGCTTTTAATTCCAGTTTTTCAAGCCTAATGCCCCATTTATTTCTTTGTATTTGGTCAAAATATAGATTTGTTTTCCTTCTTGTTGATAAAATTTTAAAATTTGAAGGATGCTTTTTATTTTACCTTTTCGATGGATATAAAGTCGAACTCGATTGTGCTTAATTCTTCTATAAGCCAGTGAAGATTTTATAAGAAATCTTTTGAATTTTATAGATATATTAAAGCAAAAAAAAGGTGAGCGATAATCTAATAATAATAGTGAAAATATTTGGAAAAACGCACCAAAACAAAGCGATTACGTAGGCAAACATTATAAAAAGTAATGGGTGTTCATACCATTTTTCACCGTTGTGGTGATAAATTAAGTAACGGTAAAATAATAAGTCCGCCAACTAACAACGTTTATTTTGTTCTTAGTTTTTACTTTTTAAATAGGAATTATCTCTACATAATGACTGTTTCAAAACTGGAAAATAAGGACAAAAGAAATACTTGGTAGTTGGTGGAGTTATTTTTTTACCGTTACTAAGTGAGATTTTATTTTTTAGATTTATCCTAAATAAAACACTGATTATCAATTAATTAAACTAAACTCCTCTGCCCCCACTCCGTCCAAGACCCATCATAAACGCCCTTCTCATTATCCAAAATCAACTCACTCGCCAACAGCGCAATACACGCCGTAACTCCCGAACCACAGCTAAAAATCAACGGCTGATGCTTAATTTCAGGATGATTAAACGCTGCTGCAATCGCACTTTTGGAGAGATATTTCCCATCCTTCAACAGATTCTCAAAAGGAATATTTATAGACTTTGGAATATGTCCTCGCCTCAAATGCTCGCGAGGTTCAGCCACCAAACCATGAAAACGATTGGCGGAGCGTACATCTATGACCAAAGCATTTTTATGTATCAAGTTCTTTTTGAGAAAATGGAAATCTTTGACATTTTGAAGTTGAAAATCAGCAACAAAATCACCCATCGGGAATGTTTGCTCTTCCTGCCTTTCTGTTTCATATCCTTGCACTATCCAATCGGACAATCCACCATTTAAAACCACTACATTCTTGTGCCCCATCGTTTTAAACATCCACCAAACTCGTGGGCTTGAATAAACGCCCAAATTATCATAAACGACGATTTTACTGGTTTGATTAATGCCTAATTTTCGGCAATTCATCTCAAATTGTTCCGCAGAAGACAACATATTTGGATAGGGACTTTGTAGGTCACTAAAACTGTTTTTTATATCAAAATACCGTGCATTTTTAATTTGTAAATCAGGTACGTTAGCGATTAGATTGGTTTTGTTCTTTTTTAAACTCGCATCAAGAATGACTAAATCTGGTTGCGTTAATTGTTCATTTAGCCACTTGGAAGAAACTATCGGTGCTAACATGGAATCGTAGATTGGTGAAATAGAAGTGGAAAAAAATTGGTTCTTTAACAAATCCCGTGGAACAAAGCATTACTTGAACTTTAAGAAGCGAGAAAACCTTACGATTTTCGAGCTTCAAAAAAACACAGTGCGCGCTGCCTGCGGCACATTGGAAGCATTCAAAAAAAATCACATATAAAACTCTTGACAAAAATTGCTTTTATCCTTTACCTTTTTATAGACACAAAATTGAGTGACTAAATCAAGAATAAAAAGATTATCAGGATTAGAGATTAGGGTT
>JBLHWU010000196.1:0-12077 GCA_047629355.1 Saprospiraceae bacterium
AGGTTCGCCGACGGCTTTGATTTCACTGACCAATTTCTTGGATTCTTTCAAATCGCCGCCACAGAAGTTGGTGGTGGCGTAGATGAGGCACCATTTGGCGTAGTCTTGCTTGTCCGCTTTGGAGGGTTGCGTAAGCGTGCTGATGTCAGAAGTTCTGTCTTCTTTTAGAAACTTCTGCCAAGTGTCTTCGAAGTTGACGAACTGCGCTTGTAAGTCAGTCGTAAAAACAGAAAGGAGTATGGTGAATAGTATAAAATATCGCAAATGTTGAGTCATAGTTGATTAGATTTTAGTCAATGTCAAAAATTCTTGTGCAAAGAACTCGTTTAGAGGATGCAAATAAAAAGATTTTTCCATATTGTATGGGAAGAAAATAGTGGTTTTTGGTTGGGGAAAAGTTGATTTAAAGTACTTCCTACTCCCTTAAGATAGCAAGTGGTGAGAACGTGGGAATGTTCACTTACAGTGTGTCTAAATTTTAAAAATATGTCCTGATTTTTTGAACCACCTCAGGGTTCTTTGATAAATTCCGTGAAACATAAGTTTGTTCTTGTTTTAATAAAGGGAATTTGAGGGACAAAAATCGTTTTGCAAAAATCGTTTTTGTCCCTCAAAACCCCATCCGTGCTGACGCAGGCAGCGCGCACTGTGTTTTTTGAAGCTCGAAAATTGTAAGATTTTGAGCTTCTTACTCAACTTTTGCATTAGCAAAAAACATATATGGTGATAAAATCCCAAAAAATGCTAATTTTATGGTCAATGAGTGATTGAAACTCCTCAGTTTTCTCTTTTACGAAAGATTTTCCTGACGAAAACCCCATAAAGTTTCTTTGCAAGTGCTAAATTCAGTAAATACCTGTATGATTCATCAAAATTGAAATAAAATATTCAATGGGAATTTATACAAAACGATTACCTTATTTAGTGGTCAATTGAAAGTTACACCGTTTTCTGCGAAAAACTCTGAAAAATTCAGAGGGATGAAACTTTACGAAAAGTTAGAAAAACGAATGAGAATCACGCATAACTATTATTTCACCAAATTGTATGGTAAAATAACGGATTTTTTTTGCACAAAATTTGGGTAAAAAAATAAGTTTTATTCCAATTTTATTCAGTTTTTGCAATTTTTACATTTAAAAAAAGTTAATGCAAAAGTTGAGTTCTTAAAACTGAATGAATATTTTATTCCATGAGATTTGTTAAAGAACCCAAATGGTTAGAAAATCATTCACCATAAGTTTAAATCAACTCTTTTGAATAAAGCGGCATCAGCAGTAGAAGTGAAAATAAAAATTGGGAAGAACATTACTGCTCTTCCCAACTTTTGTATTGACGATAGTTTTTCTTTACTTTGTATTCGCCTTCAACCACCCCAAAATCTCCGTATTCTTCCGCTTCGAAATAGCTGCAGGCAACTCCACTCGCCGACTCGTTTTCATATCAACCGCAATCATATTTTTCTCACCATCACTAACCACTTCCTTCAACAATTGATACCGATTGTTGCGATACCGTGGATTGATTGTATTGGAAATATACAGCGGTTCTGGCAACATCGGATTGACTTTGAATTCCGCCGTATTGACATCATAAGTGGGTACAATCGCCTGGTACGTATTGTCTTTTGATTTTAATAAAAACATGGAACTGTAGTGTTCGCCCTCTAAAATTTCAAATTCTGCAAACGGTTTAACGACTGTTGGTTGCCCATCTTTTACGCTAAAAACAAAACTTCCCAAGTCCTGTGCATACCCAATTAAATAATCTTCCCAAACTTCCAACCGCTTGATTTGTCCCGATTGTGCATCTTCAGCAAAGCGTTCGTTTATAAATTTTGGCTCAACTGACCGAAACAGTTTATCGTTCAAAATATCATAACAGTAAATTTTTTTGAAACTTTGAATCGCGATGATTTTACTATCATTATTATAAGTAATATCAGCGATGGTATAAGCAAAATCTGCGCTCACATCAACCGGTAAAATCTTTTCATTCATTAGTTGACAGTTCATACCATCATAGACTTGAAGTACTCGGTGGCTGTCCCCTAAATTTGGGTCTTTTGTCTCCTCCGTCGCGACGATGCGCACCAATTTATTGACATCCTGCGCCCAAAATTCATTGCCTTCGAGCATCGTACCGATTTTTTCGCAAGTAGGTTTTTGCACTTCTACTGGGACTGGGATGCTACTTGTCGTATCGGAGTTCGCTCCTACGTCCGTAATTGGATTGGTATTGTCAGTTGTATCGGCAGGATTACCACCACAAGCAAATAAAGAAAGTAAAGCAAAGACAACCAAAAAGTTAGGAAAGGCTGATTTCATGATTATGAATTAAAATGATTAAATTTTTTCAAAATTAATAGACACGGGGGCGTTCACCATTTCGTAGCGTGCATCGACGACGCTTGCGTTGATGAAGGTAGTGGCGTCGTTTTCATACCTGCCATAGCCCTCGTGAATGTGACCAAAAGTATGATATTTTGGTTTGATTTTCTCCACAATGTCCAATAAATCTTTACAACCTACCAATTCACCCTGAGTGGTACGGTCGCCAAAATTGAGCGGTGGACCGTGCGTTACCAAAATATCGACGTCTTCAGGGATGGCCTCCCAATAGCGTCGAATTTTTGGTCCGCGCTGTCGATTGAAGGCCCAATTGAAGAAAAACGGGGTGATAGGCGAACCCCAAATTTTGATATTTTCAATGACAACTTCCTCGTTTTCCAAATAAATCAAATTAGGAAAATTATCGAGTATCGACCGAAATAAACTCGGCGACTCCTCCGGCAAAAAATCGTGATTTCCCGCAATAAAAATCTTATTTGGTATAGGTAAATCATTGTACCAGTTTAGAAATTTTGACAATTCTTCTGGTTTGCCCATAGAGGATAAATCGCCAGCGTGAATGAGTAGTTCGGTGTCTTTAGGAATAGCGGTGGTCAGTTCACCATGCTTGCCATGTGTATCTGAAATGAAGGTTATTTTCATGGGGCAAGTTTCGAAAAAAAAATCGAATCGTGGAAATCTTTCAAAGAAAATATCTGTTTTCCTTTTTTTACTAAAAATGTCGCCACATCTTCGCGGCTGTAATCTTTGTTTTTTTAAATAAAAAATCAGCTGTTGGCAGTCTAAGGAATGACTTCTAACCGCTGACTTCTAAAAGAAATCAATGTCAAGAAAATTCGTTTCCGAGAAAGTAATTGATGCCAAAGCCATAAAGCTGGGAGCACTGGATGGTGATTTTGATGAAATTATTGGAGAATTAAAGGAAGTGCAACCCGCTATTTTGGGCTATCTATTTTCCGATTCTTTTCTGATTTTGACTCAGGAAGAAAAGGAATATTTGCTTTACTTATCTCTGGTCATTTGGGAATCTTGTGAAGAAGTTCTGGAAGGTATTTTAGAAATGTCGCCTGAAGAATTGGAGGAGATCGAAGAGGGCAATTGGACAGAGTTAAACGATGCCGTTGGGAAAAATTTCCGTCAAAAATTGACTGGCTTTTTTGACGAATATCCACAGGAAGATTTGCTGGCATTCGTGGAAGATTCATTAGTGATTAGCGAAGAAGGGGAGAAACCAGAGGAATTTGAAGTAAGCAAAGAAGGGCGCGAACCTATTTTTATTGCTTTGAAAACGATAATTGATTGCTTGGCGATTGATTAGATTGTGTTGGCGTAGGTGTATGTTCAAAATTAGTTTTGATACAAAATGCCTCAACACCTTTTATCACTCTTCAATTTTTAAAATAAACCCTACTCGAAAAACATTCTCAATTTGAATGCGCTTATCCTGCTGCAACAGTTTTCGCAATTTTGAAATAAAAACATCGAAACTTCGTCCCAAAAAATAATCTTTTCGACCATAAATCTTTTCTACTGCTTCGTCGCGTCGTAGGATTTTATTTTGGTTTAAGCAGAGTAGATGAAGCACTTCGTTTTCCTTTTCGGTAATGCGTTTGGTTTGGTTTTCAAAAGTCAATTCTTGCATGGTAGCGTCAAAATGATAGTCGCCAATTTGAAATTGAGTGGATAAACATTCTTTTGGAACTTCAGCGTCAGCCTGTTCGCGCCGCAAAATCACTTGAATGCGGCACAGCAAAACTTCCTCATCAAATGGCTTGGTAATGAAATCTTCCGCACCAATCGAAAAGGCTTCTAATTTATCTGTTTTTAAGGATTTGGCGGTGAGAAAAAAGAAAGGAATCCTAGGATTGAGCTTTCGAATTTTTCGCGCCAAGGTAAAGCCATCCATTTTGGGCATCATCACATCAAAAATGCACAAGTCAAATTTCCCTCTTTGAAAATAGGACCAACCTATTGCACCATCGCGCGCAAGTTTGACCTCGAAACCTTCTGATTCCAGAAATTCCATTAATAAAAAACCGAGGCTGATGTCGTCTTCGACAAGGAGTATTTTTTGCATAAAGATTAAACGGTGTACGGTCAACGACTTACGGTGTACGGCAAAACGCTGACAATAATTTATTAGATTCTTAAGTTTTAGGTAAAAATAGTTCAAATCGACTTCCGTTATTCCCTTCACTCACTACATTTACATGCCCGCAATGTTTTTCTAAAATCATCTTCACATACGCTAGTCCAAGTCCAAAACCCTTACTGTTGTGCTGATTGCCCGTCCCAACGCGATGAAATTTATCAAAAACAAATGCCTGATTTGCTTTACTAATGCCAATGCCGTTATCCGAAAATTTGATAAAAATGCCTTGATTAGTAACTTCTGTTGAAATGGAAATATTAGGCGCACCCTGGCGATATTTTAAAGAATTGTCAATCAAGTTTTTAAACACATTTTCTAAATGTAGCTTATCCGCAAAGACAATCAGATTGGTATTAATTTTAGAAAAATCAACCGTTGCTTCCTGGTCGCGGAGTTGCATATTTAAATCAGTTACGACATTTTCTATCATATTTTTCAAGTTCAAATTTTCCTTTTGCAATTGATAATCTCCATTTTCTAAATTGGCTAAATGCAGTACTCGTTCAACTTGGTGCATCAATTTTCCGCTCTCTTTTTTGATAATATTCAAAAAACGATTGTCCTGTAAATGCATTTCTTTCTTCGCCATTCTACTCGATGCCAAGGAAATATTGGTCAGTGGTGTTCGAAACTCATGCGCCATATTATTGAAAAAATCGACGTTGATTTCTGCTTGCCGTTTTTGTTTCCACAATCGCCAATTCGCAAAGATGAACAAGGAACTGATAAATAATAAAATCAGTACCGAAGCTAAGAGCATCATCCGCAATTTTTCATAAAAATAAGCCTCCTTTTCAGGGAAAGATAAATTGACAGACGTATCACCAATCGTCGCTGAAGTATGGCTGCCACATTGATAAGTATCGACATTGGGGAAACTAGTAATTACTGGTGATAACTGCTGTTCTACCTCAATTTGATAAGGTAAGTCTATCTGATAAAATCTCAATGCTTCCTGCAAATTTTGCTTAAATTGAGGGTCTTGCACAATCCCGAAAAGTGTCGCACCTGGCACATCTTTTACATCATTAGCAACGACCTCACAGGAAGGCGAGGGGTTGAAAAAATTGCTCACACCTTCCTCTTCCACCGTCGCGCAGAGTGCCATGCAAACTCGCTGATTGAAAGTTTCTTCCATCAATTCGCGCGAGGTTTTCAACCAATTGAGTTGGATGTAAACCAAGCCAATGACGGCGGCAGTCGAAGCAATAATTAGAATGGGTATTTTTTTCATAAATGGATAATTAACGATGGGGATATTGCAAAAATAAGCCAAATTTCTCTCCGATTTTTTCACTTAACAGGTGCTTAACAAGTGGGTAACAGCCTTTAAACAGCTGCATCTCTCTTTTGGAAATACCTTTGCATTGACAATATTTTTTATCAATTTCAAAAAAATAAGACATGAAAAAGTTAAGTTTATTATTTGCGTTTGTAGGTTTCTTTGCAATGACCACTGTATCTGCTCAAAATGCGAAATGTTGCGTTTTGCCTGCTGGTCAAACTTGTAATGCCAAAGCTGTGAAAAATTGCTCGTCTGCGGAAGTGGCATCCTGTAAAAAAATGGCAGAGAAAGGTACTTGTAATAAATCTGCAACAGCGAGGGCAGTAGCTGTTAAATCTGTTGAAAAAGCAACTTATGCAAAAAAAACAGCTGCTTTTGCTGCTAAACCAGCTTGCCAAAAAGCATCAAATACAGCGACTGCAACTTCTATAATTAATACATTTGCTCCAAGAACGGAAGGAAATACTTGCGGTGTACTACCCGTTTCTGGTTGTTCAAAAGCGAAATCTACTTCAACTGGGCAGTTGGCGGAGAAGATGAATTAATTATTTAGAAAAAAACATGGTGATTTTTTAAATCACCATGTTTTAATAATTTTTTTTATTGAAATTATTGAACTATCCCTTTCCTTCTTTTGTATTTCTACCATTCTCACATTTTAAAATTACAATCATGTAATTTCTTATCAAAATATACTTACCAAATTTTACTGCTTGGGTAGTAAATCTATCTCCTATTCTTAAAATTTAAAACAAAATGAGTCTGTCAAAAAAATATGGCAGGACATTTCACTATCCGTTTTCGCCCGGCACAACGAGTGATGACTGCATCAATTTTGATTATTGGAAACAGTTGGAATCCATCGAAAAAGTGGTGCATACGGAGAAATTGGATGGTGAAAATACCTGTCTGAATCAATATGGCGTGTTTGCCCGTTCGCACGCCGCATCTACGCGACATCCGTGGGCAAATTATTTAAAAGAACGCTGGCAAATTTGTAAGAATGATTTGGGTGATTTAGAAATTTTTGGTGAAAACCTATACGCGATTCACTCCATTGAATATCAAAATTTAGAGCAGCATTTTTATGTGTTTGCTGTCCGATATTTAGATAAATGGTTGGATTGGGAGGAAGTGAAATTCTACGCAGGAATGCTAGGTTTTCCGACGGTTCCTGAAGTTGGGTTTGATGAAATTTTAAATACAAATCAGATTGAATTTGAAGCAAATATTTTAGGAATTGTTAAACAAAAAAGTGCTTTTGATTCTAAGGATATTCAGTCGGAATTGACTTGCCGAATGGAAGGAATTGTGACGAGAAATGTAGCGGCTTATGCTGTTGCCAGTATGCCAAAAAACGTATTCAAGTACGTCCGAAAAGACCATGTTAAAACGGATGAACATTGGACACGAAATTGGAAAAGAGCATCTTTAAACTAGGAAAAATCATGTGGAAAATACTTGAAAATACAGATTGGAAAAACATCGAAGCGACATTCGATTGGGTGCAAGATATGCAAAATGTACCGCAAGATGCCATCTTTCATGCGGAAGGTGACGTGCTGACGCATACGCGTATGGTTGTAGAAGAATTAATGCAATTATCTGAATATCAAGAACTTGATGAACAAGATAAACAAGTTTTGTTTGCTGCCGCTTTATTACATGACGTAGAGAAACGTTCAACTACGGTTTATGAACCTGATGGGCGAATCACCTCTCGCAATCATGCGCGTAAGGGGGAACATACGGTGCGTACTATTTTGTATAAAGAGATTCCTACACCTTTTTATATCAGAGAAGCAGTTGCTAAATTGGTACGCTATCACGGATTGCCGCTTTGGATTTTTGAAAAATCAAATCCACAAAAAGCTTTACTGCAATGTAGCTTGGAAGTCAATACGGAGCATTTGGCGATACTGACAACAGCGGATATTTTAGGACGAATTTGTCCAGACAAAGCCGAAATGTTGTATAAGATTGAGCTATTCAAAGCGTTTTGTAAAGAGCAAAATTGTTATGGTCAAAAACGGAGTTTTAAGAGTGATTTGGCGCGATTTACTTATTTTCAAAAGGAAGAAAGTTCGCCTGATTACGTGCCTTTTGAAATTGAAAAAAACGAAGTAGTCATTCTATGTGCTTTGCCAGGTTCTGGAAAAGATTTTTACATTCAAAAGAATTTTAATAATTGGGCAACTGTTTCTTTAGATGACATTCGGCGGCAGCTAAAAATATTACCAACGGATAAAAAAGGTAACGGTAGAGTAGTGCAAACTGCAATTGAAAATGCGAAAATTTTATTGCGAAAAAAGGAATCTTTCGTTTGGAATGCTACGAACCTGACAAAATTGATGCGCAAAAAAATCGTGGACTTGGGAACCCAATATGGTGCGAAAACGCGGATTATCTATTTGGAAGTGCCGTATCAAAAATTGAAGCAGCAAAACCGAAATAGAGAGCAGATTGTTCCGGAAAAGGTCTTAGAGCGAATGATTAGTCGATTAGAAATGCCGTCAATTGCGGAAGCGGAAAAGGTGGCTTATTTGTTTTAAAATAAAATTATTTTCAAAAAAAGTAAAAACAATTTGTTTTATAAAACTTTTTGTTTTAATTTTGGGACATATTTATATCAAATGGCTCATTTTTAAAACAAATCGTAATGAATCGTACAAATCAAGATAAAGGCATTATCTATACTTTCGCACGCAAAAATTGGTACAAATTGGCTTTTTTAGGCTTTCTGATGTACATTTTTTTACAAAAAGATTTAAGTTTCTCTGTCAATCTAAATGCGCCGTTCCGCACAGAAGAACCTGTGCCAGCTGAAAATCAACCCCGTCTGCAATCAGAGAAAAAAACATTGGAAAAATTGTCAGAAACGCAAGACAGACCAGTATTAGTGAAAATACCAGAAAAGGCAGTGAGTCGCTTTAGTTTTCCATTCTTTGGAACAGATGAAAGACAGCCTAATATTTATGATCACCTCGCCCAGTTCGATAATGAAGTCAAACTTGCGTACCTCGAACGCTTCGCCAATGTTGCCATCAATGAGCGCAAGAAATTTGGTGTGCCTTCGTCGATTATCCTTGCCAATGCCTTGCTACACAGCACTTCTGGCCGCAATGATTTAGCGCATAACGGAAACAACCATTTTGCTATGGCTTGCGATGCGACTTGGACGGAAGACCGAGGGGATTATCATGGGCAATGCTTTCGACATTATGACAATGCATGGTCGAGTTTTCGTGACCATAGCAACTATGTGACGACGGGACGATTTTTGTCAATGCGGCAACTGAGTTCGATAGATTATAAGGCGTGGGCGGTTGGTTTGGAACGGGAAGGATTTTCTAGCGAGCCAGATTTAGCGGGGAAACTGGTGCAGTTGATTGAGGAGTTTCAGTTGTATGAATTGGATAAAAGATAAAAAAAAGGGCTAAATTTTAGCCCCTTTTTTTATTTACACCGCCACCGAATGGTCTCGCAACGCATCATTCAACGACACTTTCTTATCCGTACTTTCTTTCCGTTGTCCAATAATCAACGCACAAGCCACTTGATACTCACCTGCTGGGAATTGCTTCGTATAAGTCCCTGGAATCACGACAGAACGCGGTGGCACTTCGCCTTTATAGGTTACTGGTTCATCTCCCGTCACATCAATAATTCGAGTCGATTTGGTCAGTACAACATTTGCACCCAAAACCGCTTCTTTTCCTATCCGAACACCTTCCACAATGATGCATCGAGAACCAATAAAACAGTCATCTTCAATAATCGTTGGCGTCGCTTGCAATGGCTCTAAAACACCACCAATTCCCACGCCACCACTTAAATGAACGTTGCGACCAATCTGCGCACAAGAACCGACCGTAGCCCAAGTATCGACCATTGTGCCGCCACCGACCCACGCGCCGATATTGACATAGCTTGGCATCATAATCACACCTTTTTCCAAAAATGCTCCATGTCGTGCAATCGCATGAGGAACGACGCGGACGCCTAATTTAGCGTAGCCTGTTTTCAAAGGAATTTTATCATGAAATTCAAATGGCGCCACCTCAATCGTTTTCATCTTTTGAATCGGAAAATACATTACGACAGCTTTTTTGACCCAATCGTTAACTTTCCAATCGCCGTTGCCATCAGGCTCTGCGACACGAACTTCTCCTTTATCCAAAAGTTCGATGACGCTACGGATTTGGTTTTGAATGGTTTCTTCTTTGAGTAATTCGCGGTTGTCCCACGCTCGGTTGATGCTATTTTTTAATGCTTGCATATTATTTATTTAAGTAACTCGGATTTTCAATCCGAGAAGTAGTCTTTCGGATTTCCAATCCGAAAATAATGAAAAAGGACGAATCAGAATGGTAGGTTATTTTTCCTACTCCCTAATCTCCGTACTTTGTTGTTTGGCTCGTTTCGGGTTGGAAACCCGAAAGACGGCTGCTCGGATTGAAAATCCGAGTTACTTTTGTGGGGCAAAGAAATGAAAAATGTGGCTGTAAATAATGATTAAAAATGATTTCCAAAAAAAAATTACATTTGCATTATGCAATTTCTAAATGATTGGTTGGTAGTTTATGTGGTTTTTTCGTCGGTGTTGATGGTAGCGTATGTTGCGCTGATTTGGCGGTATTTGGCTATTTGGAAAACGATTCCTGTGTGGCAAATCCCTAATGCTTTTATTCCAAAAACGGTGATTTCTATCCTTATTCCTGCTCGAAATGAGGCAGAAAATATTGAAAAGTGCTTGTCCGCTATTTTTAAACAAAACTATCCAAGAGCATTATTAGAAGTCATTGTGATTGACGATTTTTCGGAAGACGAAACGCCGTTTTTAGTAGAAAGTTTCAGTAAAAAAAATGGTTTTGATTGTTTAAAATTAATAAAGTTATCAGAGGAAATCGAGGAACATGAAACGCAGTCTTTTAAGAAAAAATCCCTCGAAATTGCGATTTTAAAAGCAAAAGGAAATTTGATTATCACGACCGATGCAGACTGTGTTGCTGCACCCAATTGGCTAAATTTACTGGTTTCTTTTTATGAAAAAAACGATTTAGAATTTATCGCTGCGCCCGTCAATTTTTATGAAGAACAGAACGTTTTAGAAAAATTTCAATCTCTTGATTTCATGGGTATGATGTGCGTGACAGCAGCGGGTATTCATAGCAATTTACAAAAAATGTGCAATGGAGCGAATTTAGCTTATTCCAAAAAAGCGTACTTGGAAGTTGATGGTTTTAAAGGAATTGACCACTTGGCGAGTGGTGATGATATGTTGTTGATGCACAAAATTGTCGAGCGTTTTCCCAGTAAAATTGGCTTTTTAAAAAATACCGATGCAACTATTTTTACTACTGCCAAACCCGATTTGAAATCTTTCTTTTCGCAACGGCTGCGTTGGGCAACAAAAAATGCGAGCTATGCCGATTGGAAAGTGACGGTAGTATTGGTAATGGTCTTTTTCTTTTGCTGCAATATTGTTTTTAGTGCTTTACTAATCCCATTTTCAGGAATGACGGGCTTTGCCATATTTTTAGTTCAATTGTTAGGAAAAACCCTCGCCGATTTTATCTTTTTGGGCAGCATGGCGCATTTTTTTAAAAGAAAAGAGCTGATGTCTGCTTTCCTCTCTTCGCAATTGTTACACATATTATATATAGTCATCGTTGGATTTTTAGCCAATAT
Organism: Saprospiraceae bacterium; assembly: GCA_047629355.1. Classification (GTDB taxonomy): domain Bacteria; phylum Bacteroidota; class Bacteroidia; order Chitinophagales; family Saprospiraceae; genus CAYUNA01. The sequence continues at coordinate 11,480 of JBLHWU010000196.1, forward strand.
AAAAAAGAAATATGTTTGGAAGGGGCGCACTGTTAAGTAACGCGAAGTAACTAATTTGGTGCTTTTATAAGTAACGGTAAAATAATAAGTCCGCCATCTGGCAACATTTATTTTGGTCTTTTTCCCCACCTCGGTCGAAATGACAAAAGACGTTTACTTTTGAAATAGGAGTTATCTCTACATAATGACTGTTTCAAAAGTGGAAAATAAGGGCAAAAGAAATACTTGATAGATGGCGGAGTCATTCTTTTACCGTTAAGAAACATCTTTTTCCGCTATTTTTCCTTTAAAAATATCTTCAAGAACACCTAGCTATTCAAGAATTTTTAAAGAAAAACTATCGAAAAAATCTTGTCTAAAAATTTTACTAAAATAATGACCACGCGTTACTTAGGCGATGGTTTTTCAATAAATTTCCTTACTTTTGGACAAATTCTTTAATTTTAACAAAATTTTTGATAAAAATTAGGGAGTTTACGGTGACTAAGTAGGTGACCTTAAATAATCGACACTTTTGACAGAGGATATTTTTTGTTTAAGAAATTTAAAAAATCCTTTAATAGTCCTTCTATTGAAGGCGTTTTTAAGTTTTTTAAAC
>JBLHWU010000197.1:0-11892 GCA_047629355.1 Saprospiraceae bacterium
CATCTGCCTGTTTCACGGGGGTCTTCAACGCTAGAAAATATAGATGATATCTGGTCTTGCATAAATTTGTAATTTTGTGTGCAAGATGCTCTTTTTTTCTAACATTACTTTGGTGCGTTTGCCCTAATTCTAAATGGACAATCTTGTCATATTTTGAAAGCATGGAAAACCGCTTGTGATTTACCTAATTCTGGCTATAGAAATTTTGGTCATATCTATACTTTTGAGCAAAATGATATGGTCTTTTTTTACAATCCAGATATAGATGAGTTTGTGGTATTTTACGACTTTACCGCAGAAGCGGGCGACTCATGGAGAACGACAATGCCAGAAAGTGATTTACAATTTGAATTTGGTTCTTTTGAAGTTTTTGTAGATTCTACCTCTGTTGTTGAACTAGCTGGACAAGATTTAAAAGCACTCCACGTTCGCTATACAATCGACGATATTGGGCAAACCGAATATGCTTCTACAATTGTCGAATATTTGGGGGACTTGGAGAGTATGTTTGCTGGTTATTTGGATATAGCTACACTTTGTGACGGGGAATACAATCGAGGTTTTCGGTGTTTTGAAAATGATGCGTTCGGTTTGGTCAATTTTGTCGACTTTCCCTGTGATTCTACTTGGTTAATTTCGTCAACGAATGATGTAACAAAAAAGGATTTTATGGTAACGGTTTATCCAAATCCAACCAAAACCAGTTTTATCGTCGAAACAACTGGTAAAAATGCAAGTTTAGCAGCCTATAATTATTTTGGACAGAAAGTTCACCAGCAAATGACTCAAACTTCAATAGAAATTAATGTTGCTGATTGGCAAGAAGGAATTTACTTTATTGAAGTAACTAATACAGAAACAAGCCAAAGGAAGCGGAAAAAAATAATAGTGAATCGTTAAAATAATCTTTTTCGGCATCTTTCATTTTTGATAAAAAGTAGTTTACAGTTCGTTTTTGATAAAAAAAAATCCACAAAACCTAAACCAATCGCAAATAGCACATTATCAACTTATTACAAACGAATGCGTTTTTAATAAAAAAAGTCTTCTACGTTCAAACTGTAAACTACTTTTTAGACTTTTTGAAAGATGCCTCTTTTTCATATGGAAGTTTGAAAAACAGAAGCCTCTTCCATCAAACAAAATAAATCATCAACCTAAGCTTGAACACCCTATCTCAAAACGAAACCCGATACCTTTTCACCACATCCTTCCCTGCTTTCACAATCAGCTGATACCGCCCAGGTTTCACCCCATTCAATTCCATTCGTTGCGTATGATTGCCCGAAGGTTGTCCACTAAAAATCTTCCGTTTTACCAATTCCATTTTAGGGTTCAGTAAAATCATCGTCACATCCGCAGTATGCGAAAGCGTATAGGAAACATTCAAATCACCGTCCGGTTCGGGAACCAATTTGGTGACTTCTGCTGCTACTGTCGGCTTAGGTGCATCTGGTGTTTTTCGTTTTTTACCTTTGGGGATATCGCGGTGAGATTTGCCATTCGGGAGAATCACTTTTATACGATAATTGATGTAGGTTCCTGGCTTTTTTTTACCAATATCCCAATCCATATAAGTATAATCCGCCACTTCACCTCCCTTCCCTTCGAGGATAACAATCGACTCGTAATTTTGTCCATCTGTTGATCGTTCGACCTCAAAATCTGTCCCAGGCGTTTCATACTGTGTTTGCCAGGCAATCTCAATATCTTTGCCATCCAGATTGACTTGGAAATCAATAATTTCCATTGACGGACGAGTTCGCGGAGGAGTTGTCGGATTCAAAACAGGTTCTTGATGCCCTGCAACGGGTGGAAATCTCTCTGGTTTCGTCGGCGTTTGTCCTCTGTTTAAAATGGTAATGACGGAACCATTTGACGGATTCCAAAGCTTTAAATTAGACGGTTCTTGAAATACATTTTGTGGACTCACATTACCGACAGTACGCGCGCCATCTGTTTTGACTGTGCGGACTTCAATTTTATTTTTATCAATAAAGATCCATTTAAATTGATTGAAAGACCCACTATTTCTTGTCCATGATTTATCCGAATCACTCGGTCGCAAAGGCGCACCCCAACAGCCTTCGCCCACATAAACTGTCCCTGTTACATCGTCGCGTTCAAAACCTGCATCGCCATTTCTTGAGGGTCGAATTGGCCAAGTACTTTTCACTACATGGGCATCAGATTCGACAACTAAATTTATTCTATGCTGATAAAACGTTCCTGCCCAATCCGAGTATTGTTCGTTATGGTTGCGTTTTTTACTGGTGTGCGGTCGTATTGTTTTGTGATATTGCGCAAATTTCCAAATGGTATTCGGATTCGCTTTTAAATCTCGTTCCAACCAAGCCTTTTGACTACCGCCACTTGGAATCATGGAATTTAAGGTATAAATCCGCACCAAATTTCCACCCAAAGTCAGCGCATAATACAAATCGCGTGCTTTCACATCAAACATATCAATCAACGACTGATTGCTTGATTCGTGATTACCTCGCGTCACAATAATTGGTATAATTCGTCCATCTCGCGCAATAGTCAATTGCCAATCTTCCAACCATTTTTGCCATTCTAAAGCAGAATCGCCGCCCGTCATATCGCCACCAAACATGATGCAATGTGGGCGCAACTTGCTCACCAAAAAATTAGCTTCTCGTCGTGCTTCCACATTATTTCGGGAATCTCCACCTGCAATAATGGACAAGCGTTCATTTGGATTATCCGGCAAAGTTTTAAAAGAATATCGTCTGCTGGTGCCTTCGCTATCCCGGATTAAAAAGTAGTAAACTGTATTTGGATGTAGATTTCGGAGGCGAATGAAATGGTTGTTCATATCCTTACCGCTGTTCGTATAGCTCGGTTCGACAATTTGCGCATACGCAGAGGCATCTTCTCCGTGGTCAATCACGTCAATAAGCATGACTGGATGTTGTCCAGAGAGTTGATTCCAGCCGATAACCATCGTTGTCGCTGGGTCTTCGCGCCACATTGCCCGAAACTTCTCAGCGGTGCCGTAGGTCAGGTTGCTTACCAAAAGCAAAACCATGAGAGTCAAATATTTAAAAAGGATTTTCAACATTCAAGTGCCTTTTTTTCTACGAAATTATTTAATAGTCTCTGTGAGATATTTTAAATAATTTCTATATTGCTTATTATTTCGAGAACGATTGGTTGTGGCTTCCATATTTTTTAACTAAATATTAGCTTGGAAGAAATCGGCACATAGCAATATAAAACAGCGTGTCTTTGGGGGTTTTAAAATACTAAGTACCTGGACACAAATAATCGAACATCTAAAAAGTATCTTTTTCCGTTATTTTCCTCTAAAAAATACTTCAATAAAGGGGTTTTAAAATTTCTTAAACAAAAAATATCCGAGGTAAAATTACGTAGTTTATTAATTGCCTATTCCCTTACTCTAATCATAAATTTGTTGGAGATGCGAAGATATACATAAAGTTGAAGAATTTGGAAAAGTAATTTGTTAAAAAAAAACCTATTCAATTTTCAACTATTTTCTCTAAAACCAATTTAATAATTGTCCGCATTAAAAGGTTTTTAGTGGAGAAATATTGTAATTTTGCGCCTAATTTTTAAAAAAAAGTTAGTTCAGTGAAATTTTGAATTAATTTTTGACTGTCTTAAGTAACACATACTAATTAATTAGGTAATTTTTAAACATCTTTTTCCGCTATTTTCCTTTAAAAAAGACTTCAATAAAAGGATTGTTCAAGCCTTTTTTAAAGAAAACTATCGAAAAAATCTTGTCTAAAAATTTTACCCGACTAATCATTACATGCTACTTACCTACCAATATTTAAATAAAACTTAATGTTTGCTCTCTTTTTTTAAAAGGAGAGAAGAATTGATTTTTTCTAAAAAAAAACAGTAAGTTTAAACTGATTTTAGAAGTTATTTGAACAAGGGGAGTTTGAGGGAGAAAAATGGGTGTAAACCCATTTTTCTCCCTCAAAAGCCCCCTTCCCGTCGCTGTAGGCGAAGGGTTAAGTGTGGTTCTGAAAATAGTTTGAACGTACAAAAAACAGAGAAATTAATCGTTTGCAATCAGGTTTCTGGTAGCCAAATATTGACTTCTTTTTAATTAATGCAAAAATTTTACCACAATGGGAAAGAAGGATACCATCGTTTTCAATCTTATCAACGAAGAATTAGAACGCCAGCGCCACGGCATCGAATTAATTGCTTCTGAAAATTTCACCAGTCAGGAAGTTATGGACGCAACGGGGTCTTGTTTGACCAATAAATATGCGGAAGGCTACCCCGGCAAACGTTATTATGGTGGCTGTGAAGTCGTTGATAAAATCGAACAATTGGCAATTGACCGCTTGAAAGAATTATTTGGGGCAGAATATGCGAATGTGCAGCCGCACTCAGGCGCGCAAGCCAATGCTGCTGTTTTTATAGCAATTCTACAACCTGGTGATAGTATTTTAGGCTTTTCCTTGCCACACGGTGGGCACTTATCGCATGGTTCGCCGGTGAATTTTTCGGGGAAAGTTTATCAGCCAAATTTTTACGGCGTAGAAGAAGATACGGGCAGAATTGACATGGACAAAGTGGAAGCCAAAGCGCTTGAAGTGAAGCCAAAACTTATCATTTGTGGGGCATCTGCCTACTCTCGGGATTGGGATTACGCGCGCTTTCGTGCCATTGCAGACAAGGTTGGCGCACTGCTTTTGGCAGACATCGCACACCCTGCTGGCTTGATTGCTGCTGGTTTGTTAAATGACCCGATGCCGCATTGCCATATCGTAACGACGACGACGCACAAGACTTTGCGCGGACCTCGTGGCGGCGTGATTATGATGGGTAAAAACTTTGATAACCCTTGGGGGCGAACGACGAAAAAAGGCAATCCAATTAAAATGTCAGCTATCCTAAATAGCGGTGTCTTTCCAGGAATGCAAGGCGGTCCATTGGAACATGTTATTGCGGCAAAAGCAGTTGCATTTGGTGAAGCATTGCAGCCATCATTCAAAGAGTATGGTGTGCAAGTCATCAAAAATGCGCAGGTCATGGCGACGGCTTTTGTTGAAAAAGGGTATAAAATTATTTCTGGTGGAACAGACAATCACTTGATGTTGATTGATTTGAGTGCTAAAAATGTAACGGGGAAGCAGGCGGAGAATTCGTTAGTTTTGGCAGATATTACCGTTAATAAAAATATGGTTCCGTTTGATAAACAATCGCCATTTGTGACTTCGGGCATTCGTATTGGAACGGCAGCGATAACGTCGCGTGGTTTAAAAGAAGACGATTGTAAAAAGGTAGTAGATTGGATTGATACAGTTTTGTCGGATATAGAAAATGAAGATTTAATTGCAGCGACGCGGAAGGAAGTGAATGCATTTATGCAGCGTTTTCCTTTGTATGCGTAGCTTTTTAGATGGTCAAAATCATGGTGATTTTAAAAATCACCATGATTTGAACACCAAAACTCGTTTTTCCTGCCTATATTTGCGCACACTCCCGTTTTTATAAAAATGACTTTTTGAAAAAAGAATAACGTCTCAAAAAAAACACCATCCATAATTGTTATATAGAATACTTAATCATCCAATTTCAAAAACTACGATAACTTCAATTTTCGTATTTGGTCTGTCCGTTGTGATAGTACCAGAGTGGTTTGATTTTTCTCAAAAATACAACCATTTTGCCATTCAGATAATGTTTGCTTATTTGTTTTTGGGACTTTTATTTTTGATGTTGCGGCAGAAGACATTGATGTCAATAAGCTTTTTGTGTTGCGCGTTGCTGTGTTTTTATTTAAAATTGGCGGTAGATGTAGAAGGGAATGGATTTAATATTTTACGACAGCAGCGAGTAAAAGAAGCAGTTCCTACCAGGTTTTCGGTTGCCCATTTCAATTTGGGGGCGGGCAATGATGAGGCAGAAATTTTGGCGAGCATCCGAAATGCAGATGCGGATTTGGTTTCTATTCAAGAAATTCGACCTGATTTATTAAGTAAAATGACAGATTCATTAGACGTTGATTATCATTTTCATGAAACATTGGGTGACATTCGAATGTTGGGTATGGGCGTTTTTTCCAAAAAGAGTTTAACTACTTTTGGTACTATTAATCACAAAGGATTGGTTAGCACTTGTGGAAACCTCTCCGTTGGAAATAAAGGGGAAAGCATCCATTTTGTAACCACCAATACCATGCCTGCGCTGAATGAACAGTCCTTCGCTAAGTTGCGCGAACACTTGAAAACATTAATATTACACCTTGATACCTTGGATGCTCCAGTAATTGCCCTTGGTGATTTTAATGCAGCTCCTTGGTCCAATATCATCATAGAGTTTGAAACACGAACGCACTTAAAAGATAGTCGCGAAGGTTTTATGTCTTCATTTACTGGCGGTTCGACGTCGATGTTTGGCGCACCGTTAAATCATATTTTTTACTCCAAACACTTAAAATGTATGGGCTTTGAAACTATTCCTAGCTCTAATTTTGCCTTTTCTGGAATTAAAGGTATTTACGAATTAAAACTCGTCCAATCCAATGCTTCAGCAACGTATCAATAGTTTCAAATACGCATTTAAAGGGATTTTTGACTTGTTTCGGTCGCAGCCGAATGCGTTAATTCATTTGTTGGCCGCAGTAGTGGCGATAGTGGCAGGTTTTTATTTTTCCATTTCAACGACGGAATGGGCAATTGTGTTATTAACTATTTTTTTGGTTTTGGCAGCGGAAGCATTGAATACAGCAATTGAGTACTTGACGGACTTGGTATCTCCTGAGTACCATGAATTGGCAGGGAAAACGAAGGATGCGGCGGCGGCGGGTGTGCTGCTTGTTGCTATGGGAGCGATTGCAGTGGCGGCGATGATTTTTTTGCCAAAAATATTAGCGAATTAAATAGGATGGTTACACGGATTGGACAGATAAAAGGGACTCAAATAGGTCTAATGTTTTGATTTTTTTGGTTCTTTGACAAATCCAGTGAAACACAAGTTTGTTCTTGTTTTATCCCTCCAAACGCTACCTGCGCTGCCGCAGGTAGCGTTTTTTGAAGTTCAAATAATACCTCATTCCATGGGATTTGTCAAAGAACTATTTTTTTGTAAAAATCTGTTACATCCGTCCAATTCACGCAACCGTCCTAACTAATTTATCAGATTTCAATAAAAAACCTTCCGATTACTGGGAGGTCATAAATTGTTTGCTGTACTCGCTGTTAGCCAGACAGAATAAGGAAATAAAATGAGGTACAGGAAATCCTTTTTTAGACGATGTTAGTTTTAACAATGTCACAAATTCGATGTTTTATTCTTGGTTTTTTTAAGAAAAAAGTAGAATTGAAGGTTAAATGATTGATTGTCAGTTTTTTAAAAAATAAATAAAATAAATAAAAAAAATGAAAATAGCCATTCTTGGATACGGAAAAATGGGAAAAACAATTGAACAAATGTCTACAAAAAAAGGGCATGAAGTTGTTTTGAGAATTGGCATAAATAACTTAGCTGATTTTAATGAAAAGAATGTTCAAAAAGCCGATGTAGTTATTGAATTTTCTAATCCAGAAAGTGCATTTGATAACCTTTCAAAATGCTTAGAATGGGGTGTGCCGGTAGTATCAGGAACAACAGGTTGGTTGGATAAAATGGAGGAAATTAAGTCGATTTGTAATAAAAATAAAGGGGCATTTTTCTATGCCTCTAATTATAGTGTAGGCGTGAATATTTTCTTTGCCATCAATCGACAATTGGCGAAAATGATGAACGAGCAACCGCAATACGAAGTGGAAGTAGAAGAAATTCACCACACGCAAAAACTGGATGCACCCAGTGGCACCGCAATTACCTTGGCGCAAGGCATCGTGCAAGAAATGAGTCGAAAAACGAATTGGGTGAAGGAGAAAATAGAAAAATCGACTGATTTACCTATCATTTCTAAGCGCATCGACAAAGTACCTGGTACGCACGAAATCGTTTACAACTCTCCGATAGATTCTATTGAAATTAAGCATACGGCGCACTCGCGAGCTGGATTTGCAGGTGGTGCGATTTTGGCGGCAGAGTGGATTGTTGGAAAGGAAGGGAATTTTGGGATGGGGGATATGCTGGGTTTTTAGAATAGGAGAAGCTTATTTTTAAGCGGAGAAAAATTTTATGAAATTTTTCTCCGCTTAAAATAACTTAAAAAATCTACTTCAACACCAACTCATCCTTATCCCCAAAATTCTCATAACTTGAGGTAATCACGACATCGCCAGGTACTAAACCTTCCAAGACTTCGTAATAATTTGGATTTTGCTTACCCACCTTGATATTGCGTTTTTGAGCATTACCCGTCGCAGTATCGATAACATAAACCCAATTGCCGCCCGTTGTTTGGTAAAAACTGCCGCGCGCGAGTAACAAAGCTTGTTGTTCTGCACTTAATTGTAATTTGATAGAAACGGTCTGTCCGCGCTTGATGCCTTCTGGAAATTTATCGGTAAAAATCATATCCACCTGAAAAGAACCATTCGTTACTTGCGGATAAATCTTTTTGATGCGCAAATTATAGCTTTTATTGGCAAATTGAAACGAGCCTTCCTGATTCATGAAAATTCGTGAAATGTAGAATTCATCAATCCGCGCTCGGATTTTAAAATTGGTCAAATCATCCATCTGTGCGATATTTTCCCCTTCCGAAATCAACTCGCCCAACTCTTTATTCAAACCTGACAATTGCCCACCAATCGGCGCCCGAATGGTCAAATTATCTAAGTTTTTTTGAGAAAAATCTAAGTTTTTCTTCATCAAATCCAACGAAGTACTCATCTGCTGTTGCTGCAAATCCTGGAAAAGACTGTCTTTCGAAATCGTCAAATCCAACATTTTTTTACGGCGGAGCAGGTGTTCGTATTGGTCTTGCGTTTCTTCAAAATCAACTTTTGCAATCACATTATCGTCGAAGAGGGTAGCGTTACGTTTGGTCCGTTTGCTAAACAAGTCAAGATTAAATTCCACATCAAGAGATTGTTCGCGGAGATTGAGACTCTGCTGTTCCATTTGAATACTGAGTGTCCGAATTTGATTGATTTGGGAAACAATATTTGCTTCCTGATTGATGTAGTTTAATTGCAAATCTGGATTAGACAATTGTAAAATTCGCTGTCCTTTCTCCACAAATGCCCCATCTTCCACGTATTTCTCTTCCACACGACCACCTTCGACGGCGTCAATAAAAACGGTTTTTATTGGTTGCACTACACCCGTCACAGGAATGAATTCTTGAAAAATTCCTTTAGAAATAGTGTCAATTAATAGGCGTTCCGTCTCCACATTCAAGCGAGAAGTCCCTGCGTCTTGATAGAGTTTTGAAATGAAAAAAATCACTCCTGCTGCGATCGCTGCTAAGAATACTATTTTTTTCCAGCCCAATCCTGCTTTTTCGATTTTCTTATCCATTGTAAGTTGTTATTAATTATTGGTTGATTGGTTATTGGTGAGCAAGCGTTTTGTTTTTGAATTTTAATAGTAAAAAATGATGGTTCTTTGAGAAATCCGGTGAAACATAAGTTTGTTCTTGTTTTAATCAAGGGAGTTTTGAGGGAGAAAAATCTTATGATTTTCTCGCTTCTTAAAATTCAAGGAATATTTTATTTCATCGGATTTGTCAAAGAACCAAAATGATTGCTTGCATTTGATTCTATTTATTTAAATTCAATCGGTGTGCCAATGGTTTTAAGTATTTGGTAATCAGTATTTTATGTAAAATATTGAAAAAATATTTTATAAAAAAAATGTACGAAGATGAACAAAAGTGTCCGAAAATGAACGGTTTTTTAGGTAAAAAAGGTACTATTTTAATTATTTGTACCCGTCAACCTTCCACCATTTACCGTCTCCCGTCTTCCTTTTTGCCAAAGCTGAAAAGAATTGTACAAATTTTGCCAAAGAATATAAAAAATTGGACTCAATGCGGCAATCGGACTAACAAATGTCAACGCTAACCATAAAATAAACATTGTATTCTTACGCCCTAATGCCAAACCACCTTCGTATTTCAATTCTTTCGAAACGATGCGTTCGCCGATTTGAAAATTAAGGATGCAAAGAACGCCTGTTGCCATCGCTATCCAAAAAATAGTATCAGTCTGCATCTGTTCTGAAGTTTTAATGAAATTGGTTGATTTTGCCATTGCCAGGTAGACATTTAATAAAAAAAGATACAATGGGATATCCTTTTTTTGACTTAAAAACTGCTGCACTTTTGGCATTGTTTTTTTGACAATTTGCGCTAAAATCAATGGCACAAAAACGACGACTACAATCGGTATAAAAACAGAAAGCGTATCAATTGTTCCTTCAATTTTTATGATAAAAGGCAGCAAAAATGGAATGACTAAGGCCATACCCGCACTCGTGACCAAAGTGGAAGTGGCTACAATCTCTACTTTTGCATTCAATAATTGCGCGATAATTGGGGCAGCTACAGCCGTTGGGGCAAGTGCAATAACGAAGGTCGCAATCGCCACCGTTTCGTTAAAAAATTGCAGACAAAAATAAATCAAAACTGGAATCAGAATATTCGCCAGCAAAATTTTTAAGTGCAATTTTTGAATAATTCGCCGATGAATGTTGATATTTAAAAAAACAAAAAATAGCATTATCATCAAAAAATAGCGAATCAAAAACGCATATGGATGTCCATGTGGAAACAAAATTCCGATGGCAATCGAAGCTAAAATAAGTAGTGATTTTTTCATGGTTGGCTGCGTTTTTCTTGTGTTTACCCGACAATTGGCGCGAAGGACGGGCTAATTTCTGATAAGTCCAAACAACTATTCGACGATTTCATTCGTTATTTAATCGTGTTTTTATAAAAAATGACAATCTTTGCGAGAAGATAATTTTTTAAACAATCATATTTTTAAAACACTTCTCTAAAACATTCAAATAAAATTTCTATGAAAAGAATATTGCTCTTTAGCTTCTTGGCTTGTTTTTTAACACTCGCCTTTACGAATGACGCGTATGCGCAAAAAAAGAAAACTTCAAAAACCGATGAGTATTTTGATGAAAGTGGAGACTTTTTGAGTAAAGTCTGGTATGCAGGTGGTCTCAACTTGAATTGGGGCAACGCTTTCTTAGGAGGACGACAAGGAAATATTTTTACATTTGGATTGTCTCCAATGGTAGGATATGAATTCTTTGAAGGCTTTTCAGTAGGGCCACGATTAGAATTTTTATATCAAAGTGGTCGTTTTGACAATGGTCAAAGTCCCGATTTGAAGTACAATAGTTTGGATTTTGGCTTAGGGGTTTTTACAAGATATAAATTCCAAAACGGGCTGTTTTTACACGGAGAATATCAATCATTGAATGAGGAAGAACCACGCGAATTGACTGCGACGGAGGTCTTAACGACTAAAAGTTGGACGAGTAATTTATTTGTTGGTGCAGGCTATGCTTCGGGTGGAATCATTGGTTTTGAAATGTATGTTTTGTACAATACTTCAGAAGAACGAACGGCAGAAAATTTACCGCCGCTTTATTACCGTTTCGGTCTCAATTATAAGTTTTTGCAATAAAATTTTAGGCAGGATTTATTACTCGACCCGACAAAAAATAAAAATCATAATATATGGCGTGAAATTCCGAGGAAATTAAGGGTGTTACTTCAAGTAATACCCTTAATTGGGCTGGAAAAACTCATTCATATTATTAAAAATATTTTTTGTCGGGTCGAGTAAGGATTTATACCAAAAAACGGCGTAAGTCCTGCCTAAAATTCTTAATTCTACATTTTTAATTAAAAAATCACCTTCCCGCACACCGCACACACATCGCACTCTCCGGCATATACATCAATCGTGCTGGCCGAATCGGATTTTTACATCGTCCACAATTGCCAAAGTCCGG
>JBLHWU010000198.1:0-11755 GCA_047629355.1 Saprospiraceae bacterium
CGCTATTTGATCTATCACATCATATTGCATATTTGTCATTACTAATGGCTTTGGAATAGAGAGTTTTCTTCCCATGGTAAGTTTTTATGGCAAAGAACGTGTTTTTTTATGAATTTTTTATGAGGCGCTGCTCTACGGTGAAAAGTGTGGGTCAATATGAGAAGCGAGAAAATCATAAGATTTTCGAGCTTCAAAAAAAAACAATACGCATTGCCTGCGGCAATGCGCGAGGGAGTTTGAGGGAGAAAAATGGTTTTGTTAAAACGTATCCACAGTTTTCACCGTAGTGCCTAAATAAAAAATGCCCAACAAGATTACTCATTGGGCATTTTTTAACAGCAAAAATAGCTTTTTTATAAAAAACTAATCATCCTTCATTCCTTCAATCACTGCCGACAGCCCTCGGTCAACTAGGGCATCTTTTTTCGGACGCAACACAGACATTGGCGCAGTTTTAACGGTTGCCTTTCCTTTGAAATGTACAATTAAAGCCAACTGTTCCGACTGTTCAGGGCTGTGGTCAAGAATCTCTACCAAGCACTGAATTACCCAGTCAAAAGTATTGTGGTCATCGTTGTACACAATTAACTGTGAGGGGGTTCCTGATCCAATATCGGTTTCAGTCTCATCTAAAACTACCGTGTCAAAATCTTCGTCCAAATGATTAAAAAGCATATTTTTCTTATTGGTCTTAGCTTGTTAGTCTTTGGTCTTTAGCCTCTATAAAACTAAAGATCAAAACGCCCAAGACTATTTTAATGAATTCAAAGTCTCTTTTATCGCATTAAAGTTTGGCAAATCGCCTGCACTTTCTAACACTTCTGTGTACTTAATTGCTCCTTCTTTGTCGATGACAAATGCTGAACGCTTGGAAACGCCCTTCATGCCCAATACGAAATCTTCGTACAAGCAATCGTACGCGCGCGATGCCTCTTTATTAAAGTCGGCTAACAATGGAAAGTTCAAATTTTGTTCCGCTTTAAATTTTTCCAAGGTAAATAAGGAATCAACAGAAACCGCCAATACCTGTGCGTTCAGGTCTTTGTAAGATCCGATGTCATCGCGCATCGTACACAATTCTGTCGTACAAACACCAGTAAATGCCAATGGGAAAAACAACAAAACGACATTTTTGCCTTGAAAACTATCTAAGGAAACTTCTTGTTTGTCGCTATTGAAAAGGGTGAAATTTGGAGCTTTATCTCCTACTTTTAGAGCCATGTTGTATGATTACTTTAAAAAAAGATTAATTAAAATTGTTCGCAAAGATATACAATCGAAAACGAATTTTGTTCTTTTGTGCTGTAATTTTTGAGGAGTCAGGGGCGAGGTGTCAGAGAATCGATACTTAAAACGATTCAAGTCCTCTGACCCCTGGCTCCTGACCCCTGACACCTGAAAAAAAGAAATATGAATCCAACTCGCCGTGCCTATTTTGAATTGCACATTGCTGTTTTCCTTTTTGGTTTTACCGCCATTTTAGGAAAAATTATCTCTGTTCCAGAAACTGTTTTGGTCTGGTGGCGGGTATTTTTTACCGTCATTAGTTTATTACTCTTGGTGGATGTCGCGCGCATCTATCGGACGCTTCCACGCAAAACGTTTTTTCAGTTTCTCGCCATTGGGATTTTGGTGGCGATACATTGGGTCACGTTTTTTGGGGCAGCGAAGTACGCGAATGTCTCGATTTGTTTGATTTGCATGGCAACCGTCTCATTTTTTACTGCACTTTTAGAGCCGTTAATTATGAAGCAGAAGGTCAAATGGTTTGAATTGGGACTCGGTTTGCTGATTATCCCTGGAATGATGTTGGTAGTGAAAAACACGGATAGCTTTATGTATGTCGGCATTATAATGGGCTTGATTTCGGCATTTTTGGCAGCCTTATTTTCTACCTTAAATAAAAAACTGATTGAGGAAACGAGTCCGCTAACGATTACCTTTTTAGAAATAGGCGGGGCACTGCTTTTTCTTACCTTAATTATGCCCATTTACCTATATTTTGAACCGACGGTACAGTTGATGCCCGTTGGAATGGATTGGGTGTATTTGGTGGTTTTGGCCTTGTTGTGCACTACTTTTGCCTACGTTTTATCCTTGCGGGCATTACAGCACATCACGGCGTTTGCCGCTAATTTGACAGTTAATTTAGAACCAGTTTATGGGATTATTTTAGCCATTGTTTTGTTGCAAGAAAATAAGGAATTGGATAGTGGCTTTTATTTGGGTGTACTGGTGATTTTGGTAGCTATTTTTGCTTATCCTTTGTTGAAGCGGTTTAATAAATAGGGGATTTCTCTTAAAATTTTCCTTTTCCGTCGAATTTTCCGATATTTGAGTTAGACACCACGCACTTTCACCTCTTTCCCCAATTTTTTCACATTTCAACTCAAAAAAAATGCCCGAAAATTCAGAAAAACTCAAATACCTGCTCCATAAACTGGACACCATGAGTCACCAACAAGCCCGCTTCCAAAAGGAATTGGCGGACTTGCGAAAAGAAATTTTGGGACTACAAAACGATGGAAGAGAAAGTGGAGTGGTCGAATCAAGACTTGAAAAACCAGTCCAGTCTATCCCTATAGACATTGATGAGTATCTATCTGCCGAACCTGCTGAATCTCTAAAAGCTTTAGAAACGGTCGAATCAGAACCAATCGAACGCAGTAAAACGCTCGCCGAAACCCTCGAAATCCCCGAAATAAAAACCGACCTCGAAAAATTTATTGGTGAAAACCTTATCAACAAAATCGGCATCCTCATCATCATTCTCGGAGTGGCGATTGGCGCAAAATACGCGATTGATAATGATATGATTAATCCTGCGACCCGAATCATTTTCGGTTATTTGACAGGCATGGGACTGATGGGGTTTTCCTTGAAATTGAAGGCGAAATACGAGAGTTTTAGCGCAGTTCTGTTAAGTGGCGGCATCGCAATTTTATACTTCATTACCTTCGCAGCATACGATTTTTATGGTCTCATTCCGCGAGCTTTGACGTTTGGGTTGATGACGATTTTTACTGGTTTTACGGTAGTTGCGGCGATACATTACAGCCGTCAGGTTATCGCGATTATTGGCTTGGTTGGCGCATATGCTGTCCCGTTTTTATTGAGTAGTGGTAGTGGGAATGTGGCATTTTTGTTGAATTATGTGACTATTGTCAATATCGGAATTTTAGTCGTTGCCTTCTGGCGAGATTGGAAACCGCTTTATTATTTATCCTTCGTCTTTACTTGGTTAATTTTTGGAAGTTGGCTTATTTCGCGTTATGAAACAGCGCATGATTTTGGTTTAGCAATGACCTTTTTGACGATATTTTTCTTGCTTTTCTACGGCACTTTTATGGTGTATAAAATGGTCAAAAAAGAGAAATTTGAAATTGTTCATGTTGTTTTATTACTGCTAAATTCCGTTCTATTTTACGGTATCGGTTCTGCACTTTTAAGTGGACACTCGACAGGAGAACACCTTTTGGGCGTATTTGCGTTGGTTAATGCTTTGATACATTTTGGGGTCTCTGCCTTTATTTATAAAAATGATTTAGCGGATAAAAATCTGTTTTATCTTATTGCGGGAATGGTCTTAGTTTTTATCACGATTGCGGTTCCGATTCAGTTGGATGGCAATTGGGTGACGCTGATTTGGGCAAGCGAAGCGGCATTACTTTTCTGGATTGGTCGCGCCAAAAATGCACCATTTTATGAAAAATTATCTTATCCTGTGATGATTCTCGGTTTCTTGAGTTTGGTCGAAGATTGGTCGCGTTTCGAAATCAAGCAGTGGGAGGAAATTACGGAATATATCCTGCCCGTTTTCAATATTCATTTCCTCACAGGCATCTTGTTTGCGGGTGCATTTACGTTTGTTTTATGGATTCATTTACAGCATAAATACGAGGAGGACGCATCCGTTTTCAAGCAGTTGTTTTGGAGTTTTAATACGTTGTTGATTGCAGGGATTTTGGGTGTAACGCTGTTTTATACGGGCGTTTTAGAAATTAATAATTATTGGACACAAGCTTATCAGCAGTCAGCGATTGCGGTGCCAGGTACAGAGTTTTCGCGGTTTAATCATAATGAATCAATCTTTGATTTTCGGGCGATTTGGTTGTACAATTACAGCATAGTATTTTTTATTATCGGTTCGTTTATCAATATTTTAAAATTGAAAAGTAAGAAGCTTGGCTATGGAAACTTGGGTATAAATCTGTTTCTGATGTTCCTATTCCTAACGGGTGGTTTGTTTTATCTCAGCGAACTCCGCGAAGCTTATTTAGGTCAGTATTTGGAAGGCGAACGCTATCAACGTGGTATGATGTATTTATTAATTCGATATATTTCCCTCGGCTTTTTTGCAGGGCTATTGTTTGCAACTCACAAATACACGAAAGCTGCCTTTTTAAACTTCGATTTTAGTAAATATTTTGAAGCCTTGTGCTACTTTTGCGGCATCTGGGTGTTGAGTAGTGAATTGCTGCACTGGATGGATATTGGTGACGCAAAAAATCAGTACAAACTGGCTTTAAGCATCCTTTGGGGCGTATCCGCTTTGGCGTTAATTGGAATGGGGATTTATCAGCGTAAAAAATTCATTCGCATCGGTGCAATGGTCTTATTTGGGGGAACTTTAGTGAAATTATTTTTCTATGATATTGTCCATTTAAATACCATTTCCAAAACAATTGTCTTAGTTTCGCTTGGCGTTTTACTATTGATAATTTCCTTTTTGTACAATAAATTTAAAGATGAAATTGCTGAAAAAAATGAAGAATAAAAATGGATTGCTCTTACTAATTGGCTTACTCTTTTCTGTTCAAATGGTCGCTCAATTTGAACACTATCAATACCTGCGTCCAATCGAAAATGTCACCGAAACGTGGCATGAATTGGAGTTGCCGAACGACCTTTACCGTACGCTCAATCGCCAGATAACCGACCTCCGAATCATCGGCGTGACAGCGGAGAAGGATACGATTGAAGTTCCTTATCTTTTAAATTTCAATGCGGATAAAACGGTCGCTGACAATATTTCTTTTCACCAATTAAATACTACCCAAAACAGCGAGGGCTATTTTTTTACCTTTGAAATGAGGGAACAAACCGCCATTAATCAGATTTTGCTGAATTTTAATAACGAAAATTTTGATTGGGAAATAACGCTCGAAGGCAGTCAAAATCAGAAAGAATGGTTTACCATTTTAGAAGATTACCGCTTGGTTTCTTTTAAAAATACGACGACGAATTACGAATTTACGACCTTGAATTTTCCAAATGCCCAATATTCATTTTTTCGCTTAAAAATACCATCGGCAGCTATTCCGAAATTAGAAAAAGCAAGCATTTTACAAAACAAAACGGTCTTAGGGAAATCAAAAAATATCAATAACTTAATCGTTAAAGTCAAGACGGATAAAAAGAATAAAGATAGTGTTATTGAAATTGAAATGCCTGAAGTCTCCCCCATAATTGAGTTGACTTTGCCTGTTGAAACGACTTTTGATTATTACCGAAAAATCATGATTCAAGCTCTTGCAGACAGCACCGTCACGCCAAGGGGCATGGAGTATTTTTACAAAACTATCCATCGGAGTGTGCTGAGTTCTTTGGAAAAAAATGAATTTAAATTCAAAGCAGCGCGCGCCTCAAAATTGAGAATTACGAT
This sequence comes from Saprospiraceae bacterium, assembly GCA_047629355.1. Taxonomy (GTDB): domain Bacteria; phylum Bacteroidota; class Bacteroidia; order Chitinophagales; family Saprospiraceae; genus CAYUNA01. Next base: position 5,666 of record JBLHWU010000198.1, read on the forward strand.
TGACAATAAAGACAATCAGCCACTTGATTTTGGGAAACCAACGGTTAAATCTGGCGTCTATTCTCTCACTGCGCGCTTTAATGAACCTGCCGACTATTTTCTGCTTTATGGAAGCGACCGTGCCTTGAAACCGCAGTATGACTTGGCGCAGTTTGCCAGTACAATTCCCGATGATTTGTCCTCATTATCTCTTGGGAATGTAACCAAATTGGAGCTTGAAAAACCGAATATTGTCAAGCCAATTTTTGAAAGTCAATGGTGGCTGTGGGGAATTATGGTGGCTATAATTTTGTTGTTGGGTGGGTTTACTTTTAAGATGATGACGAGTAAAAAGATGAAATAAGTGTGTTACAAATTAGGGGTATCGTAATATGATTAAAGGGCGTTTGAGGGTAAAAAACGGGTTTTAAAACCCGTTTTTTACCTTCAAGACCTCATCCGTGCCGCCGCAGGCGGCGCGCAGTTGTCTTTGATGAAGCTCGAAAATCTTAGGGTTTTCTCGCTTCAGAAAGTCAAACATATTAGAACGCCACTAATTTGTAACACACTTAGATGAAATAACGGCTTACGGTCATCGGCGCACGGAGAGATGTAAACATGTTTATATTGAGTTTTTACTCTTTCTTGAACGGCGTTGTCGGCATCGGAATCGACCATGCGAAAAAACTACAAAGAATGGTTCCTACAAGCATCATCCCCGCCATAGGTAACAACGTTCCATCAAAAAACAAACTCGTCAAGCCGCCCAAAATCACACCGATAATAAATGTCAGCGTCGCATTCAAGGACGTCGCACTACCACTCAATTCATCGTAAAAACTGATTCGGTCGAAATGATAAAAGATGTTTACTTTTGAAATAGGAGTTATCTATACATAATAACTGTTTCAGAAGCGGAAAATAAGGGTAAAAGAAATACTTGATAGATGGCGGAATTATTTTTTTACCGTTATTTAGGGCGCAAAGAAAAGAAATATATTAGAAGCCTTTTTTTGTCTTATAAATACCCCTTTCACCACAAAAGTCAATATTTCCTAAAACCAATCCTTAACTTCGCATAATTCAAGAACAACACTACAATTTCCACCACAGTATCAATTTTAATAGTATGAAAAGAAGTCTGATAATTTTGCTAATCGCCCTCGGATTTAGTAGCCATTTTCAATTAAATGCACAAACCAAAATATCGCAAGACCCATTCGCACAAACGGGCGTCGTGCAAGCTTCCAAAGTTCACTTTTTAGGTAAAACCGAACCTCTGCGAGACTTGATGCAGCAGCCTGGATTAAGTCTGGAAAAGCGTAAGAAATTTAAAGCCAATAAACCCAAAGAAATTCCAAATTTTATGGGTAGAGAATTAAAACATACGGTCAAAGAAGGTGCATTGCCGCAAGGGCCAGACCCGCTGCGACAGACGAATTCGAATCGAAGTGTTCAAATTCCAGTTGAGCCATTGGTCAACATTGAGGGCATGAGTTCTTCTAATTTTGGAGGGACACCGCCTGACCCGACTGGCGATATTGGCGAGGAGTTTTATATCCAATCTATCAACGGAACATGGTTTAGAATTTTTGACAAAGAAGGCAATCCAGTGACGGGCGCGATTAATATGAATACGCTTTGGACGCCGTTGGGTTTTAGCGGTTTGGGCGACCCGATTGTCTTGTATGACCAAGAGGCAAAACGTTGGTTTATTACCGAATTTTCGACTTCTGGAAACAATATGTTGGTGGCTATTTCTGAAACAGCAGACCCACAAGGCAGTTATTATGCGTATAATTTTACTGCGCCACAATTTCCAGATTATCCAAAATACGGTATTTGGAACAATGCCTATGTCATCACGACGAATGAAGGCGCAGTCCCTTTTTATGTCCTCGAACGCGCAAAAATGTTGGCTGGCGAAGATGATCCTGGCTTGCAACGATTCACGATTCCTTCGATTAATGGCGGTCCTGGTTTTCAAGTAGCGACGCCTGCGGATTGGGATGGTATCTTGCCGCCGCCTACTGGTGCAAATCCAATGATTTTGCGCATCAATGACGATGGCTGGAATCAAGCGCCGCAAGACCGCATTGAGGTTTGGTCAATTGATGTGGATTGGGAAAATCCAAATAACAGTTCTATTTCTAGTGAAAACGTATTGACGGCTGCTTTTGATAGCGAAGGTTGTGCGGAAAATGGGCCGGGTTTTGCATGTATTCCGCAGCCAACGGGTAATGGGATTGATGGTATTCCATGGGTGATTATGAATCGAGTGCAGTATCGAAATTTTGGAGATTATGAAGTGATGGTTTTGAATTTTATGGTGGATGTTTCGGGGACGAATGATGAAGTTTCGGGCATTCGCTGGATGGAATTGCGTCGAACAGATGGCGGAGATTGGTCAGTTTATCAAGAAGGAACTTATGCGCCTGATGATGGAAATCACCGATTTATGGGCGGTATCGCAATGGATGGTGCTGGAAATATTGCGATGGCCTATTCTATTTCTGGAAAAGATAAATCGCCGTCCTTGCGTTTCACTGGTCGTCGAAATGGCGATTCACTGGGTGAAATGACAATTGATGAATTTGAATTTGGAACAGGTGAAGGTTCTATCAATGGTGTGCGTTATGGTGATTATGCCTCGATGTCAGTTGACCCAACGGATGACCGAACGTTTTGGTACACAGGAGAATACAAGCGACCGGGGCAGGCTTGGGGGACAAAAATTGTCGCTTTTCAAGTAGGTCGCGATACGACGGATATTGGTCCGAAGGCAATGTTAACGCCACAAACCTCCGATTTTTTAACGGTAGACGAAGTCATTGTTGTTGATTTTGAAAACTTCGGAGTGGATACCCAAATCGTTTTTGAAGTAGGCTATATTTTAAATGATGGAACGCCGTTTGTGGAAACGGTGATGACTGTTTTGCCACCAGATAGCATTTACAACCATGTTTTTGCTCAAAATGTTAACCTTTCGGTAATTGGGGATTATAACTTTAAAATATTCACCAATTTACCAGATGATTCCAATGTTTTAAATGATACGCTTCGTGTTTTAGTGAAACAATTATCGCGTTACGATGCTGGGATTACGGCGATTAATTTGGACGGAGAGATTGCCTGTGGCGAGACGATTCCTGTGGAATTGGAACTCACCAATTTTGGTACACAAACCCTCACTTCCGCTAATATCAGCTATCAACTAAACACGGGAACAGTTGAAAATATGGTATGGACAGGCAGTTTAGAAATGGGCGAAACAGAAATTATCAATATCTCTGTTTCAGGTGTGCAAGATGGAGTAAATTCCTTAGTTGTGAGTACTTCCGAGCCAAGTGGACAAACGGATGATGTGCCGACGAATGACGCATTTACTCGTGGTTTTGATGGCATCGAAGAAGGAATAGTTGTTGATTTTTGGTTTAGAATGGACTTTAATCCAGGCGAGACTTCTTGGAAATTACGAAATAGTAATGATGATGTTTTGTATTCAGGCGGGCCGTATCCAGATGCGGCTCCTTTGGTGGTGATTACCGAGCAATTTTGTTTGCATCCTGATTCCTGTTATGAGTTTAAAGTGGTCGATTTAGGCGGCGACGGCATCGGCACGGTTGATGGTGATTACACCTTGACGACGACCGACGGTGTAGTCTTGGCATCGCTACTCAACGCTGATTTTGGCTTTTCAGAAACCAATTTTTTCTGTGCGTCAGGCGCATGTTTATTGGAAGCAGAAATCAACATCACGAACGAAACGGGCGCAGACGACGGCACCATTATCATCAATGCACAAAACGGAACAGGTGATTTGGAATACAGCATCGACGGCGGTAATTCCTTTCAAGGTAGCAATGTTTTCAACGACTTGGAAGAAGGTGATTACATCGTGGTTGTGATGGATGGCAATGGTTGTGATTACTTGGAAGAAGTGAGTGTGGGCTTAGGTGTACCGACGTTTGAAGCGGGTTTTGATTACAAAATTGAAGTATTTCCCAACCCAACCGAAGGCGTTTTTCGAGTGAACATGGAAGGTTTGGCGGGTGTCCATTATTTGAGTTTGCAAATCTTGGATGCGAATGGCAAAATCATTCAACACTCGTCGATGGCGCGGTATAATGAAGTGCTGACTGGGGCGTTTTCTTTGGAGGCATTTCCGAGTGGGATTTACTTTATTCGATTTGCGGAGGAAGGGGTGAATCAGCTGGTAAGGGTGGTGAAGCAGTAAGGAGAATAATTTTTGGGCAGTAATTTTTTAAGAAATTGCTGCCCGAAAGTTTTTAGTTTTTGATAAATTTCTCTGTTTTGACCACTCCATCCGCCACGACCAACTGCAAAAAATAAATCCCCTTCGCCCACTCCCACACCGGCACCACCATCGTCACATCATTCTGCCCAACCGCAAACTGCTCAACAATTCGCCCTTGACTATCCAATATTCGATACTGTCCATTTTGCCAAACCTCCGCCTCGCTAAAGTAGTGATAAATATTCAAATAATCGGTTGTTGGATTGGGATAGATGCTGATTTTGAAAGGCAACTGACCATTTTCAACTTCTTCGGTAGCCGTGTAGCAGCCAGGAATGAGGCAGCCGTGGTCGTCGAGTTTGAGTAGCCAAGATTGTTGGGGGATTTCTACGTTGTCTTCAATATCCAGCGATTCGCCGCAGAGGATGAAGCCACCATCGGGTGTTTCTTTGATGTCATTGAATCGGTGAATATTCATTTCACTAACTGGATAAATATATTTTCTTGTCCAGAGGGAATCCCCATTCGCATCCATTTTCATTATCCAACCTTGTACTTGATAAATCCAAGATATATTAGGATTATAAGTGTCCGTACCCGTTACAATAAAACCAGAGTCATCAGAAAGAGCGATAAGATTAGTTGCAGTCGTAGAAGGACCTAACTGCGCACTTTTAAACTCTTTCTCCCATTCCAGTTCATGGTCAGGATTAAGTTTAAATACCGATTTTTCAAACCACATATCATTAACGGAAGCGCGTTCTTGCTCGTAGCCAATACCAGAGGCGACAATTAGGCTACCATCGTCTAAAAGCACCATTTCTTTTGCGCCGTCGCGTTGAATATCGGGAGGAGAGAGGTAAGACCATTCTTGGTTACCGAGGCTGTCTAAGCCGATGATGTGGGTTTGCCAGAGGTAGTTTTGAGTGACCGTATTAAGATTCGACTTTGCCCCTCCGATGACTATTTTTCCGTTTTCTGCAGCGGTAACTGACATAGCTATGTCCCATTTATTATCACCAAAAGTTTTTTGCCATTCAATATTACCTATGGTATTAATTTTGGTAACCATAATATATGTGTTACTAACTCCAAAATCGGTTGCACTAATCCATAAGCAAAATACATATCCTCCATCTGAAGTTTTAGCAAATCCTCTTGGTGAGAAAAAATTTTCTTCTGGAAACTCGGGATGAAGATATTCTCTAAAAAAAACGGTATCTCCTTGAGTGTTATATTTTAGAAAAGATGCTCTTCGAATATTATTTTGAGAATTTATTTCTAATGATTGGCCAATTAAAGCAAAATTATCTCCTTCTGGAATTACAGGGTGATTATACGTTTCGATAAGTGATTCTGGATTTGATAGCACTTTGGCAAATTCTACATCGCCATCCAAGTCAAATTTAGCAAATAAACTACTTGCAAAATGAGGAGGAAGAGAGTCCCTGACCAATCCAACTGCATAATAACAGCTATCGGTTGGCACAATGGCAGTCAAAAATCCTACTGTTGGATGATTGAAGGAGGGACGAAGATTAAAAGTAACCTGAGCACTTAATTGAATTTGTAAAAAAAATATAATTATTAAGGTAAATGAAATTTTCATGCTTTATTAATTAAAAAGTAGGCAATCAAACCAAAGTTTGATTACCTACAAAAAATTCTATTCTATTTCGTAATAACCAATCGCTGATTAGCGATGATTTTATTTTTTACAATTAAACTATACAAGTAAACGCCATTGATGAGTTTGCCAGCATTCCAGTTGATGCTGCCTGTGTTTGCACTTAATTGAATAATCTCCATTAGCTGCCCTTGCATGCTTCTAATTTCAATTGTTCCAACTTCCA
>JBLHWU010000199.1:0-11526 GCA_047629355.1 Saprospiraceae bacterium
GCTCTCTCAATAATGTCAATTTACTTATTTCTCGTCCCTAACAGTATAATTTAAATCGTATAAATCAGATTTCATATAAAAATTGCTCGTTTTATAAAAAAAACAGTAACTTCGTGTTTGATTTCACTACCCCCCCTTTAACATGCTAATTACTAAACAATTATAAATAAACATTTCTTCTAAAGCACTTATTTCCTTTTAACGGGAAAACACCTTTTACCTTAATTTATAATACTAAATATTTTTTTTCATACAAAAGAATTAAGTAACCCTATATTTATTCGTCTGTCTAAGGTATGAAATCAGGTTTCACAGTTTCATTAAATTGTGAATCGTAAATTTGCATTGTAATTATTGAGTTAGCTGCATTTCTGTGGCTATTTTTTATGACTCGGTTTTAGATCAATTAATTTTTCTTCGCTTTTGAAAAAACATATTTAGTATTGCTAAAAAGTATATTTAAACATATTCAGTACTCAAGCTTTTTATTCAAAGTAAATTAAAATTAAAATCATATACAACTTAATTTCTTTAAATATTTAAACAATTGAAAATAAATGAGTTAAAACTTATTTATTTAGAGAAAAGTTGTTTTTTTTACGCGATATTATGATTAATGAAAATTAACACCTTTGTTAAATAATCATATTCTATGACATTAAGAACCCTATTTACTTAATTTTTCAACTAAATGCAGTTAATTATGAATCTTCCAAAACTGACAATGGAAAAGTATTTTCGACTATGGACTTTAATGTCCCTCTTACTGATTACTCCTTTCTTTCTTTTTGCTCAAGAGGCTACAGAGGTAGCAACTGATGCGATGGAGAAAGTAAAAAAAGTAAAAATTCAACCCTTCCAAGATTGGGAAGCCGGACTATTCTTAGGTGGCGCTATGTACTTAGGCGACCTTACTGATGATGAAAGTTCATTATCTTCTGAATTTAAATTCCCTGCTTTAGGTATCAACATCAACCGTAACTTTAGTGAAACCTTTGCGCTTCGAGCAGGTTTGATTTATGGCCAGATTGATGCAGATGAAAATGAGTTTGATGAGGGACCACACCAAGACCGTGGTTGGGCTTTCAAAAACTCTCTTGTTGAGCTTTCTTTGATGGGTCAATATGAGTTTTTGGGTAAAAAACGATACAAAAACAATGGCCAATTCAAAAAATTAGTTTCTCCTTATGTTTTTGGTGGACTTGGATTAGCCTTTGGTAAAGCGACGGCAGAAAATGATGCAACTAGAGAACCTAGAGCAAAATTTGACGATAGCGAAGGTAGCCGTTTCTCTATTCCTCTCGGTTTAGGACTTAAATTTGATTTAAACCGTAAAGTAGCCTTGGGAATTGAAGGTGGCCTGCGTAAAACATTCAGTGACAACCTTGATGGTCTCAGTGAAGGTGCTAATCCAGACAAAGATGACTGGTATGGCTTTGCAGGTGTAAATCTTACTTTCCGCTTAGGCGAAAAAGATACGGATAAAGATGGTATCGCTGATATTGATGACAAATGTCCAATGGACGCAGGTATTGCAGCAATGGACGGTTGTCCAGACCGTGACAATGATGGTATCATGGATTCAGAAGATGCGTGTGCTGACACTTATGGTCAAAAAGTATTAAAAGGTTGTCCAGATTCTGATGGTGACGGTATTGCTGACCAAAATGACAGATGCCCAGAGACTCCAGGTATGCGCCGATTTGAAGGCTGCCCAGATACAGATGGTGATGATGTAATTGATTCTGAAGATGTTTGTCCTAATGTAGCCGGTTTGGCTAAGTACTCTGGTTGCCCAGATACAGATGGTGACGGCATCATAGATAACGAAGATAAATGTCCTTCCCTTGCAGGTACTGCTGCTGCTGCTGGTTGCCCAGATGCAGATGGTGACGGTGTATTAGATGCTGACGATAAGTGTCCAAATAAAGCAGGTACAGCAGCATTCGCTGGTTGCCCAGACTCTGATGGTGACGGTGTCGGTGACTCTGCTGACAAATGTCCAACACTTGTAGGTACTGCTGCTAATGAAGGTTGCCCAACAATTGCTGTAGATGACCAAAAAGTATTAGATGATGCAATGAGAAATGTACGCTTTGAGACCGGTAGTGCTAAATTGGCTTCTTCTTCTAAAACTATCTTGAATGAAATTGCTGAAGTTGTTAACCGTTACCCTGGTTATGGTTTGACAATGAATGGTTACACAGATAATGTAGGTAATGATTTTGCCAACCAACAATTGTCAGAGAAACGTGCTGCATCTTGCTTGACTTACTTAGCAGACAAAGGAGTTAATCGTAGCTTGATGTCTTCAGCAGGATATGGTGAAGCACGACCAATCGCAACCAATGGTACTTCATCAGGTCGCCGATTGAATCGACGTGTTGAATTCCAATTGATTCGTAAATAAACGAACAGACGATTCCGATTAAACTAGATAGCAAGATTTGCTACCTGGTTTAACTCAAAAAAAAACATAAAGATTTTGTTTTTTTAATGATTACGGGATTTATAGAAAAACTGTATTTGGTTTTTCAATTAGATTATCGAGCCTTCCAAAATGGAAGGCTCGATTTTTTTTGGCCTGTCCCTAATTCTACATCAAGACTCTTAATATAGAACTAAGTAAAAACGATTCAATAACTTGGGCCATTATGCTTGTCCTTTTCCCTTCTAAAAAACACAAAAAATAGTTCCGTAACGAAGGCTATGCAACGATTTTTTGAATTCTTTAGAAGAAAAAATTACGGCGCATTATGGTCCAACTTATTAAATCGTTTTTTACTAAGGAATACGAATTAAATAAACTCAGACTCTTGAGAGGATATTTTGCCCTCATTTTTCACTTTGAAAATGCTCCCATACAGGCAGGCTATCATATCAACATAAATCGCACTTTCAAAACAAAACGGAGAACAAAACGGCTCTCCCATAAATCTAAACTTACTTTAGGCAATAACAACTAATAAATTGGACATTTTATGCTGCCTTTTCCATTCCTAAAACGAATAATCAATAATCCGCCACTATAAAAACTTCAAACAAACAGGCGTCATCACCGCCACTTCTAATCCTGTATCTTCCAGCATTCCTGTCTTTTGATTGATTTTAAACGTTACAATATTATCCGAATCCTGATTAGCAACCAGCAAGAATTGACCATCTTTAGAAATAATAAAATTACGTGGCGTTTTACCTTTCGTGGATTGATTGCCTAGAAAAGTTAATTCCCCATTTTTCTGATTAATTTGATACATCGCAATACTATTATGCTTTCCTCGATTGCTACCATATAAAAATTGACCATTCGGTGTCATGTGAATATCCGCACAAGCTGCATTGGTTGCTGTCGAGTCTGACAAGGTACTAATCGTTTGAAAATGAGTCAACTTAGCTAAATTTCCTTCTTGCTTAAACCCTTCAATCATTCCATTCAATTCATTGATGACATATATCCAATCCTCCTTTGGATGCCAAGTCAAATGGCGCGACCCTGCATTTTCCCCCTGCATAGATGTTGCACCGACGGGTAATAAACCTCCGTTTTCACTATCAATCTGATACTGAAAAATCTTATCCAACCCTAAATCTACCGCATACGCATATTCACTATTTGGCTTAGGTGCAAAGAAATGAGCATGCGGCCCTTCCTGTCGAGCATGTTTGCTGGTACTATTTTCATGGTTCAAGACAGATATTGCCTCCCCTATTCTACCGTTTTCTTGAATTGGAAATAATCCAACGTTTCCTGTTGCATAATTCGCAGTAAACGCAAAGTCTCCAGTAGCATCGGTACTGATATAACACGGTGCTTTACCTTTGGCAGCGACTTTATTCAATAAGGTTAGTTGGTACGTTTCTGGCTCAATTGAAAAAGCAGACACCGTTCCTTGTTGCCCTCCCCCAATTTCGTTGACTGCATACAAAAACTGCCGATTGGGATGCGGCACTAAATACGACGGATTAATGGTTTCGGTAACTTTACTTTGGTACGTCAATTCGCCCGTTTCAGCATTCATTTTATAAACATAAATGCCTTCGGCTTTGCCATCAACATGCGGTTCCTTTTCGGTATAAGTGCCTACAAAAATAATAGTTTCTTTAGTAACTTCTGATACTTTAGTGCTTTTTTTTCCTTCATTTTGACAACTAAATAATAGGAGTAGCGTTGAAAACAGAGCAGTTTTTAAAATAGTAATCGTCATATTCTTCATCGTATTTTTTTTCAGTTTAAAATGAGTTTATTGAATTTACAATATATTTGGTACAAATAGAATACGCAGCTAAGGAATGAGAAAGTCCCATATTAAGAAAACATCAGTACTACAAGCATTCTCAACGCTCCGACCTCTCTTTAAAAGCCTATAAAAAATGAGCTTAAAAATTTTATTAAAGAAGTAGGAAAAATAACCTACCATTCTGACTCGTCCTTTTCTTAGCACGCTGTAAAGTAAGTTTGTTTAAAGTTTAAGAAGCGAGAGAGTCGTAAGATTTTCGAGCTTCAAAAAATACAGCGCGCATTGCCTGCGGCAATGCGGGTGTGCTTGTTAAGGGGTAAAAATGCAATGAAATTTACTTTACACGGTATTAGGAATGCGAAATAAATAATCTTACATTTTGAGCAGATATTTAGTCCATATTTTTCACTTTAAAAATGCTCATTATATCAACATGAATCGCACTTTTAAAGCAAAAACTAGGAACGAAAACGCGCGCGCTCAAAAGTAACTTTATTTAATTCGCGTTCCTTAACACTTTTCTTCAACGCTCGTTTAACATCCTGAATAATATCCTCCACATCTTCCAAACCCACTGAGATTCGTATCATTCCGGGCTTAATCCCAACTGCCAAACGTTCTTTTTCGGTCAATTTAGAATGTGTCGTCGAAGTCGGATGCGTCACAATGGAACGAGAATCACCAAGGTTAGAGGTCAACGAACACATTTTGATGGCATTCAAAAATCGCATACTACGCTCTTGACCACCCTTAATTTCAAAAGTAACCAAACTACCGCCTAAGCGCATCTGCTTGTTGGCTAATTTATATTGAGGATGAGATTTTAAATGGGGGTATAAAACCATTTTTACCTGCTTCGACTTCTCTAAAAACTGCGCTAATTTCAAGGCATTCGCACAATGTCGTTCCATTCGCAAGCCTAATGTTTCCAGACTTTTGGATATAACCCATGCGTTGAATGGTGACATTGCAGGCCCCGTATGCCGACAAAAAGTCATCACTTTATCAATCAATGCTTGCTTACCAACCACAATTCCTCCCAATACACGCCCTTGCCCATCCATAAATTTTGTAGCAGAATGTACCACCAAGTCCGCACCGTACTCCACTGGATTTTGGATATAAGGTGTCGCAAAACAATTATCGACATTCAAAATTAGGTTATGCTTCTTTGCTAATTTCCCCGCTTTTTTCAAATTGACAAGCGTCAAGCTTGGATTGGATGGCGTTTCCAAAACAATCATTTTGGTATTGGGCTGAATACTCTTTTCCCAGCTATCCACGTCCGTTGGTTCAACGTAAGTAAAGGTAATTCCCCAATTGGATAGAAAATTTGTCAAAATCTGATGCGTCGAACCAAATACAGCTCGCGACGCAATCAAATGATCGCCCGACACCAAGAAAGCCGCCATACTCGCAAACACTGCAGCCATACCTGTCGCCGTCGCAAAACCGGCTTCTGCACCTTCCATTTCACAAACTTTGCTAATGAATTCATCGGTATTCGGATTGCTGTATCGAGAGTAAATACTGCCTTCTGCTTTGCCTGCAAAGGTATCACTCATGTTTTCCGCAGATGGGAAAACGAAACTGGAAGTTAGATATAAAGGGACGCTGTGTTCGCGGTATTGAGAGCGTTTTTTCTGGGTGCGGATGGCAATGGTGGAGAAGTTCTTTTTCATTAAAATGGATTGATTAAAGTAAAGTAATTCGTGGCAATTAAGAACACTCTAACAAAAAAAATGAAGAATGAAAGATGAGAAGACTATAAGATTTCCCAGCGTTAAAAACACATTGCGCGTTGCCTGCGGCAACGCGGGATAGATTTTTGAGGGATAAAAGCGGTTTTCGTAAAACCGCTTTTACCCCTCAAAATCCCTTTATCGGAACACAAGAAAACCTCTGCTACGCAGTTGAAGTCTTGTACTAAGTGAAACGTATTCAATAACTTAAGCCATTATAAGTACCTGGACACAATTAATTAAATTCGTTTCACTAATCACCTTGTTTTAGTTTCTACTTTATTATCTCATACCCCCAAACTATCTCCGCCCCCTTCTCCAAAATCTTCGCCACTGAGCAATATTTTTCCATCGACAAGCGCACCGCACGTTCAACCTTCTTCTCGTCCAAATCTCCGAAAATTTTGTAATGAACCGTAATTTTGGTAAACAATGACGGTACTTTATCTTTCTCTCGTTCCGCATTAATTTCAATCTGAATATCGTCCAAGAGCTGCCGCTGTTTTTTCAACAAATGAATAATATCAATACTGCTGCAACTCCCCAAACCCACAAGCATCAACTGCATCGGGCGCATCGCCTTATTACTGCCACCAATTTCTGGCGAACCGTCGGTGTAGGTTACATTGCCATTCTCGTTCGTCGCTTCCATGTGGAACGCGTCGTCGATACGTTTAAAAGTCATTTTCATTTTATATAGGTATTATGGGGTATTGGATACTGGATATTAGGTACTGGGCGTTTTCACCCAATACCCAGTACCTAATACCCAGTACCCAGTTTTTATTTCCCTCGCCCTTCCACCAAAACCATAACCGTGTAAATCATAATTTTAAAATCTAAAGCGAGCGACATGTTTTCAATATATAATAAATCAAATCGAAGGCGTTGCACCATTTCATCGACATTGCTGGCATAGCCATATTTGACTTGTCCCCATGAAGTAATGCCTGGACGCACCTTCAGCAAGTGCTTATAATGTGGCGCACGTTCCATGATTTTGTTAATAAAAAATTGACGTTCAGGACGCGGACCAACCAATGACATCTCTCCAACCAGCACATTCCAAAAATTGGGCAATTCATCCAATCGGTACTTCCGCATTATCACCCCCCACGGTGTAATGCGCGGGTCGTTTTCAGAGGACAATTGTGGGCCTGCTACCTCCGCATCCGTGTACATCGACCTAAACTTAATGATATGAAACGGCTTATGGTTGAAACCAACGCGCTCTTGTTTGTAAAAAAGTGGACCTTTCGAAGAGCGCTTGATTTTGTAAATAATAAACAAGTAAAAGGGCGCAAGCAAAATCAGTACAGAAAAAGATGCCGTAAAATCCAATACCCGTTTCACCAATCGCTGCCATTTGGGCAATAATTCTTGTTTGATAGGAATTAAAACCGCACCATAAACGGCGTTCATTTTCACCGAACCCAACAAAATATCGTACATATCAGGAATAATTTTGATGGAAATCTGTTCATCAAAATCATATAAAACGTTTAAAATATCCTTTAGTATTTGATGCTCGGAAGTCTCAATAGCAATGATTATTTCTTCAATATGGTTTTCTTGAATGAGGTTGGATAATTGCGGCAACTTCCCAATTTCTGATAAAAAATCGCCTAAAGGTGGCTTGTTTTGACCATCTACACAGACAAATCCTAAGAAATTATAACCGTATCCTTCCTTTTTCTTGACAATGTCTTGATACAATTTTACCGCTTGTGCATTTCCGCCAATTACCAATGTCCGAAAGGCTACTTTTCCATTCCGTAAACGTCGATGTGCCCATGTTAAAAACACCATTCTTACAAATGTAGTCAATATAAAATGTAACCCAAACAACACCGCAAACGAGGCATAATAAGTAGTATAATCCTTTACTACATCATCCAAAACCAAACTAAAAAACAGGAATAAAACACCGAAAAAACTCAAAAAAAACGTCCGCGCCAAAGTTGACAATCGCGATAACCGATAAATATCTCGATAGTCATCAAAGATATGGTAAAACAATGACCATCCCAGCGGAATCAATAAAATACCAAAGTAAAACTTCAAATCATGAAAAATACCCGCACTAAAAATCTGCCCTTCGACAGCTACCTTCCGATACGCAAAAAAGCAAGCCCAAGCGAGCATTGCCATCAAATAATCCGCAAATTTGTAAAAGTTGGTGTCTGTTTTTCGCATAGTCGTAATTCGAGTTGTGAGTTACGGGTTGCGGATTGCCAAACGTGATAGGTACATATGTAATTGGCAACTCGCAACCCGTAACTCGCAACTCATCTATTTCTGTTTTAATAATTTGACGTTATCTAAATGAATATCGGCTTCCGTCATTGTCCCACCAAGTGCCGCTGAGTAATAAACTTGAAAATTTGAAAAACCCCTTGACTGCAAATAAGAAACGGCATCTTTCATCTGAAAATAAACTTTATTCCAAGTCTCTTTGGGTGCAAGAAAACCAACTGGTGAAAAATCCGTATTTCCTCCATCATTACCAATCAAGCCAAAACTCAACAATACATCTGTTTTATAATCCATTTCCAGATAAGGTTCATTAAGGTCTAATGGGTAAACACCCGTCGTCGCCACATCAATAAATCTGTTGGTTTCATCCAAATGAATGCGCCCAGATTGTACTCCTTCATAAACATCCTCAATTTGATTTACCAACAAGCCTTCCATTTCAGGAAGCGCATATTCACGAAAGATACTACTATTTTGTTCAAAATCTTCATTGAAAAGAATATCAATTTCTGCTTCACTTCGGTATCGGGTTGTCAATGAAATGGTATCTATTTCAAATAATTCCAATTCATAATTGATCAATACAAAGGCTTCAAAAAACGGATATTCAATGATTGAGGCATTGTTTCCATTCACCGGCACCGAAGGGCGAACGGTAATCGTATTGGGTCCAACTCCGAGATACGGAAATGTCGATGGAATGTTTTGAAATCCAATATCCTGTGCAGGTTCGTCGTTCGATTCATCATTAATTGTCACGTACACGTTGGGCATTCGCTGCCGCAAACTGCCCTGAAACAGCGAAGCGTCTGGATTTTGCTCAAAGGTAATTTGATCAAAATGAATGTAAGATGGCGGCGGCTCTTCTTTGTCACAACTTGTGAAAAGTGCCAGTACTCCGATAATTAGTAAGATAACGTAAAATTTCATAGTTTTAATAGTTTTAGTTTCCTGTAGGGGCGGCTGTATTTTTATCACTTAGTAACGGTAAAAAAATAAAGTTACTTTTTTGAGCGCGCGTTTTCGTTCCTATTTTTTGCTTTAAAAGTGCGATTTATGTTTATATAATGAGCATTTTCAAAGTGAAAAACATGGACTAAATATCCGCTCAAAAATATAAGATTATTTATTTCGCGTTCCTTAATACGTTGTAAAGTAAGTTTGTTTAAAGTTTAAGCAGCGAGAGAGTCGTAAGATTTTCGAGCTTCAAAAAATACAGTGCGCATTGCCTGCGGTAATGCGGGTGTGCTTGCTAAAGTGTAAAATCCCCTTGTAAAAATGCAATAAAATTTACTTTACACGGTATTAACGACTAATTGAATTTAAAACGTTGCGCGCTGCCTGCGGAAACTTGAGGGTGGAGCAAGTTTTTCACAAAACCTTTCTCCACCCTCAAACTCCCTTGACAAAATTGATTAGTCGCCCCTACATTTTGAGCTGATTCCGTTCTTCAATTTGATTAATTATATCGTAAGCCACTTTCAAAGCTCGATAGCCATCTTCAATCGGTACTTTTGGTGGCCTGTCATTTTCGATGCTTTCCGCAAGTGATTTCAATTCCATTTTGATGGCATTGGTCTCTTGAATTTCAGGCATTTCAATAGAAATCAGCTTCGTACCTGTTGCCGTCTCTAATTCTAACGTCGGCAAGTCAGGAATCGCTTCCTCTCCATCTTTTTCAAATAGGCGAACAATCTGCGCCTTTTTCTCTAAAAAATCCAAACTGATGTAAGCGTCTTTTTGAAAAAATCGAACCTTCCGCATTTGTTTTAATGACATCCGACTCGCCGTAATATTGGCGACACAACCATTTTCAAATTCAATCCGTGCATTGCTAATATCCGGCGAATGACTAACGACCGATACGCCACTTGCAGAAATGTGTTTAACCTCACTTTTCACCATACTCAATACAATGTCCAAATCATGAATCATCAAATCCAAGACCACTGAAACGTCTGTCCCTCGCGGATTGAACATCGCCAATCGGTGTGCCTCAATAAACATTGGATTCAAAGACAATCCCTCTAAAGACAACAGCGCAGGATTAAATCGTTCAACGTGACCGACTTGTACTTTTACGCCGTACTTCTTTGTCAATTTTATCAATTCTTCCGCCTCTTCAGGTGTATGCGTCAACGGTTTTTCTATAAAAAGGTGCTTGCCTTTTTGAATTGCGTTGGCTGCCAATGCAAAATGTGTCGTCGTCGGAGTGACAATATCGACCACTTCGACTACTTCCAATAAAGTTTCTAATGAATTAAAACGCGGAATCTTAAATTTTTCTTGCGCTGCCACTGCTGCTGCTTCATCTGGGTCAAAGAAGCCCATAATCTCATAGTTCTCTGGCAATTGCTGCAAACAACTGATGTGTATTTTTCCCAAATGGCCTGCGCCCAATATCCCAATTTTTAACATAGCAATTTAAAGTTTGGGCAAAGGTAGGAAAATGGTTGATTGGTTGACTCAGTTAATTAGGTTTATTATGTTGATTAGGTTAGCTCTGTGTAAAAATAATTGCACCTACTCAGGTCTTTCTTTTGGGATATTTGAGTGTAAAATTGGGGATTTCTGCCCCAATTTTACACTCAATATCCCACCCACCCCGTCGCCTGCTGCGACGGAGTGAGTGACTTGCGGGAGAAAATGGTTTTAAAACCATTTTTCTCCCGCAAACTCCCTTTATTTTTTGCATTAGATTTAAGAGCCCTAAAGTAGAATTATCAAAAAAAATACCTTCCTTTGTCGCTATGAACTTAATCTCACCAAGCATCGCCGACCATATAATCATGGTTATTATGGGCATCATTCTACCTGTTTTCGCAGTTACCCAAGGAAAAATAGAAATGGAAGAAATGGAAATGGAAATGGACACCCATTCTAAAGTCGATATGTACTTTGGCAATGGCTTAACGATGTGGATTATTACGCTGATTATTTCCTTCGTTTGGTTCTTTTCGGGAAGACCTTTGTATGAAATTGGCTTTCAACTTCCGCAATTAGACGGCGGTTTGTGGGCAATTTTAACCCTCACATTTATTCTCCTATACGCAGGAGATGCCTGGAGTGAAATGCGGAACGAAGCTGCCCAAAAATCGACCAAAGAACGCCTGCAAGAAGATGTCCCTTTTTTACCAAACAACACCCTAGAATTACAACATTTTGCCATTCTTTCCCTCACTGCTGGATTTTGTGAAGAAGTTATTTTTAGAGGATATTTTATTCAATATTTTCTTTCTTTTACAGGCATTTCACCAATTGGACAATTCATTGCCATCTTGTTGCCAGGT
>JBLHWU010000200.1:0-11336 GCA_047629355.1 Saprospiraceae bacterium
CCATGATGATGTTGACAAAAGCCTTGGCACGCTTTATGTCACTTTTTAATATATCATGGCAAAACTGTTCTGCTGTAGTTGTATTTTTCACACAATTAACTACGCAATAGTTTTGCCTATTTTTTTTGGCGACTTTTCGTCCAAAGTCTAATTGAACACATCCTTCAAAGGTAGAATTATTGTCTTTTAAGTCCAAATTGGTGCGCATTTGTTACACTACCAACATTTTATGTCCCATAGATGAATTTAGTAGAAGGTCGAAAAATTGTAAATTTTTCGACCTTTCCCTAAGAGTGCCGCACCGCTTGGGGCAGCGCGAGGTTTTTTTTGAGGGGTAAAACGGTTTTTTCAAACCTGTTTTACCCCTCAAACTCCCTTTATCAAAACACCTCCACTAAATTCATCCATGAGCCAATTTTATCAACCAAATGACCAATCAAAATAAAAGTAAAGAATAAAGGCTTCAATTATATTTAAACTTGCAATTTAGCGTTTATTTATAGCAGCGAATTTTCGCTAAATATCGTTCTCGTTCTAATCCAACTAAAAGAATTTCCTAACCAGATTAAATAAGCCACCATGAGAAATATTGTAAAAAAAACTATCAAATTTACCACTACCTTATTCCTTGTTGCTTTTCTTTATTTAGCAGGAATACTGGCGCTTGGAACGTATAACGACTACCAACCCGAAGCCGTTATTTCTTTAAATCCAGCACAAAATTCTCTAAAAGAAGTTATCGCTGATAGTACGCTAAGTTTTTTAATTTGGAACATTGGTTACAGTGGTTTGGGAAGAGAATCTGACTTCTTTTTGGCAAGTGAAAGCATCTATTGGTCAAGCATTAAAAGTATTTTGCCAAACAAACAGCACGTCGAAAAAAACATGACGGGCATCACCGATTTCATAAAAAAAACAAAGGCTGATTTCTTACTTTTACAAGAGGTAGATTTTGATGCAAAAAGAAGTTATTTCCTCAATCAGTTTGAAGAATTAGGTAAGCAGAAACAAGGATTTTCTTCTTTTTTCGCTGCTAATTACAATATTCCACAAAATCCAATTCCGTTTTTTCAACCCTGGAATACTTACGGTAAAGTTCACAGCGGATTGGCAACTTTTTCTGCGTATCAACCAACCGAATCTACCCGATTTCAACTGCCTGGTGATTACGGTTGGCCTGACAAAATTTTTCACTTAGACCGCTGTGCTTCCGTACATCGTTTTGATACGGAGTTTGACAAAGAATTGATTGTTATCAACGTCCACAATTCGGCATTTGACAAGGGCGGTTTTTTGAAGAAGCAGCAGATGTCGTTTTTGAAAAAAATGATAACTGAAGAATATGAGAAAGGCAATTATGTGGTTATGGGCGGCGATTGGAATATGTGTCCTGCTGATTTTCCATCAAATACCTTCCGCCCCAAAGAAAAGCCAAAAACAGCATACAATATTGAAAAAGATTTTATGCCTGCTGATTGGCAATGGTCATTTGACCCAAGTGTGGCGACGATTAGAAAAACCACCCATCCTTACTTGACGGATTCGACGGGCATTTCATTGATTGATTTCTATCTCGTATCTCCTAATTTAAAAATTGAGAAAATTGAAGGATTTGATATGGATTTTGAATATTCAGACCATCAGCCAGTAAGAATGGAGGTGCGGCTGGCAGTGAAGTAAATTTTAATACCCGAAATCTAAGTAGGTGACCTTACTACAGTTTGACGTTTACAAAAATAGATTCAGTCATCATTTTTGTAAACTTTAAGATGCTACGGCAACAACACTTAAATAACTATCTACTTAATTTGATATCTGAGACGCGAAAAATCCTAAGCTTTTCGAGCGAAAAAATCCCTTTATTTTAGATAGGTAGTTATTTTTGATTCATTGCACTACATCATTTTACTTAGTTCTAAGTTAAACCAACCTAAGAATTTCATCAAAAAAAATATTCCTTCTCCTCTGTTTATTCTCTAAAAACATAGTATTTGTTCCTTCTCTCCGCATTCCAATCACAAAATCAGCCCTTCAAAATTTATTTTTATTTAAAATATCATTTTATAAAAACATTTATACACTTCATTAATCGAAACTTACAAGTTATATATTTTTAAAATACATAAAATTCCAATAATAAAATTGGCAACAACACTGTCACAATAATTATATATAGGGGAAAAATATGTAAATATAATCTCGTTGCTTTGTTTCAAGTGTTAAAATAAGTTTATCAGCTAAAGAATTTGGCACACCAATTGCAACATATTAAGAAAATGCTAATAGATTATTTCGGAGTAAACATTTCGACTTCTTTTAACATCAATAAATAAAAAAGTTCGGAAACAATATAATTCCAATGATTATTTTGTTAATCATTGGCAAATTTTGATTTCCGCAAAGAATATAGGGTGAGTGTTTGTTCATAGTTTTTGTTTTTTATTTAGCCCCTCCGATATTTCGGAGGGACTTTTTCATCCTTTTGACAAGAACTCTCCCAATCCCAATTTAGACTAAAGATTAGTGTTTGTTCATAGTGTTTGTTTTTTGTTTTGTCCCTGTCAGATTTCTTTTGACAGGGTTTTTTTTGTCTAAAATTAACTTTCAGATTTTTCATCCACACTTTTTTCAAAATCTCTACACCATTCTTATGCGTTTTCTCCAATTCTTTTTTAATTTTGGACACTTAAATTAAAATTCTTGAATTTACCCAGTTAATTTATTTGATAAATAGAGGTAAAATATTGATAATCAAAAACATAGCAAAGATGTCTTACGAAGCGGTAGGGAAGTTGTTAAAAAAATACGACACCGAAAACAAAACACAAACCTTTCAAGCACGAGAATTTGTGATTGAAATGGCTGGACAATATCCACAAATGATTAAATTTCAGTTGACGCAAGACCGTTGTGCTGCTTTGGACCCTTTCAACGAAGGTGACCCAATCAAAGTGCAGTTTGATTTGCGTGGGCGAGAGTGGAATGGTAAATATTTTACCAATCTGAATGCTTGGCGTTTGGAGAAAGGCGATGCAGAATCGGCACCACAAGCCCCTCCTGCACAGTCATTTGACAATACGTTTCCATCTGTAAACGATGAGCCTTCTGCACCCGCAGCGACAACGACAAATAACGACGATTTACCTTTCTAACGGTTGACTGCACACGAGGGTTCCAAGAATTTTTAAGCTTTTGGAACAAAAAAAAGGATTTGCATGTGATGTGCAAATCCTTTTTTTATTCTAATCATTGTCAATTGCGCGCCCGTGTGCCGTGAGCCGTCAATCGTACGCCGTCTATTATTCTATGACAATTTTCTTTGTCAAAATACCCGACTCATTCGTTATTTTCAAAAAGTAAAAACCTGCGGATAACGCACTCACATCCATTGAAAAATGCTGCTGCCCATTCACTTCCAATTCTTCCACTAAAACCGTTTTTCCATCAATCGTAATCATCGACAATTGTAAATTTTCAGGTTTTTCGCTATTCATTTTCATCTGCAAAAAGTCTTTGGTCGGATTGGGATAAACCGAAATATCCACATTTTGTAACACTTCTTCTGTCGAAACAACCATCGTAGATTCTACAATTGTACCGCGAGAAACGGCTTCGGCACAAGCCATATCGCCTTCGGCAGACATTGCGCAAGCTTCACTGTTATAATTGTACATATCCATCATTTCGACATCATCTACAAACCAACCAACGTTATTTTCAACACTCGTCTCTTCGTCCGATGCAAATCGAAAACGTACTCGAATTCCTTGTCCGCTATACGCACTTAAATCAACATAAGTCGGTCTAAAATTGTCACCGTCACCTGCAAACGCTGGCATTTTACTTACATTAAATGCAAAAAAGGATAAGACCGTTTCGTAGCCATTTCTAAACATTTTATCGTCAACAATCTCCCATGTTGCACCAAAGTCTGTGGAAACTTCGACGATGCCACCATCAAAACCCCATTCCGTGTCATACCAATGATAAAATCGCAATACAGGTTTTTCGGCTGAAGGTTGAACGTAAAAAGCATCCTTTTTTTCTAAAATAAAATCCGACTCCTCTGGCGAATCCGTCGCAAACCAAGCATTCGAACCGCTGTTTGCCTGCGCATTACTAATTTCCCAAAGGTTGTTGCCTTCTAAAACATTTAAATCCCATTCCGCTTCACCGCCTTCCATATCATCAATAAATAAAGTGTTGGAAACTTCATCCGGTGAACTCATCATTTTATAAGTAATCAACCGCATCTCCCCGCTATTCATTCCGCCCAAATAAAAGGAAATTATATCGCCATCAATCGTCGGTGTCGTACTTGCAGAACCTGCAATAAAAGTCGCGCCTACTGGAAAAACATCCGTCACAACTACATTCGTTATCTCCGTATCTTTATGATTCGTCACTCGCAAAATCACATCAATTTCATCACCCGGATTAATAATCGCAGTCATGTTTTTCGTAATTTTTAATTCCTTGATACAGGCTGGCAAACTTTCGTAAGCTTCTTTTCCATCGTTTCGGCTATTGGAAAAACGTTGTTCTGCACCAAAACCAACGCCTCTTTTAGCAAAGGTTTCCCAAATCAAACATTGATTATCGCCATTGTTATTCGCCAAATCTGCTGATAAAATGGCATCTCGACCGTCCACAAACCCAGGGCTACAGGGCTGTAATTTCATACCATCCATCACCAATCGCAAAGCCAAATTGTTACCACCTGTTCCGTTAAAAAGATCTTCATCAAAACCATATTCATCTACCAATGCCCAATGTAAATCCCATAGAATTGACGCCCAAACTTCTCCCACTGGATGCGGACGAACGCCACCAATAATGTCATGATACGTCTGACCATTAATGTTAAAATCCGTTGAATATGAAAACCGTCGCGCACCGCCGCCATTCAATCCTTGACCTAATGAATAAGTACTCATTCCGCGCGCTTCCGTGCCATTTTGGTTAGGCTTCGCGGTGACTGCCATTGCAAAAAAATCGCTCCAACCTTCGCCCATTTGCTCGTCGTTACCGAGGCAATTGGCACTACTTGCACCGCCCGTTAGCCGCGTCGAAATACCGTGTGCGTATTCATGTGCAACGGTCGTATTGTCCAATGCGCCATCCAATCGTTCCGGGCCATCCGTTTGTGGTTGAACTAAGGAAACCAATAAACCATTACTGGCAAATTGACGAATGGTTTGGCAATCATTGTATTGAATCAAAACGGCTGGAATATCGATTTGACCACCAACACTCCCCTGTCCCATTTCATTAAATGAACCACCATCGAAACTGCAAATAATCGCCGCAATCGCTCCCGCATTTTGAGCATTCAATACCTTTTCAGAATAATCACAATCACCACGGTCAATCATCGCAATTTTACCATTGACTTCTGCTGCATTTTGCAATTCAAAGCAACCCAACGTCGGTAGTGCCGAGCCATCATCCACAATTACAACCTCGCCAGAAACGGGCGTATCGGTAATTTGCGCACCAAATTGTGCCCCGCGTGTCTCATAAATTCCGCTTAAAGAAACAGGTTCGTTGACCGTTAACAAACCCATTTGATTCCAGAGATACAGTTGCATTCGGCTGTTTTGACCATCAGCATTAATTGAAAAATCGGCGTTATTAGAGCTTGATGTTCCGCCATTTTGCGCTTCCGCTAAAACGTAGTCACTGCCTGCGCCGCCGTTGCCATAATTATTTTCTTGATAATTTCCTGCTTCCTCATCAAATCCATGCTGATACGCAATGTCATGCATCATATTGGACGAATAAAATAACTGCAACACCGACTGGTCTTGGTATTGAATCGGTTCCCAATTTGCATTAAAACTCGGAGCAAAAATCAGATTTGAGCCACCATCGACTTCATCGTTTTGCGATTGATTGGAGTTGTTGTAATCTGCATACGCATGGACGTTATTACCTCGCGTAATGGTAAAATCAGGGTCATCATCACCATTGGTATCGTGCCAACCGAAAGGCGAAGCGGTTTCGTCATGTGGGTTTAATTTTAAATTCAAATCACCATCCGTAGGGCTTTCTAATGGAAATTCCCAAACGTTGTAGCGGGCATCTTGTATGAGCATTTCTGATACTTCAAAATTAGCATCCGTCAATTCTTTTTGATGCACATCATGATCGTGATTGCAAGTTTCTCCTTCTGCTAAATAGTGTCCTGTTCCAAAATCGCAATGTAAAATTCGATTAAAATCATGGGCAACATTTCCTTGGATGGCATCTATTGAAATCGTTCGGTAATTGGTTTCCTCAATTTTATCTAAGGTGATTTCCCATACCAATTGCAGCGCACCATTTTCGTTTAAAAAATAGGCTAACTCTGCACGAATATCTTTTTGTGAAATATTTCCTTTTTCAAAAATCGTTACTGCCTTATTCGGTGATTCCTTGATTGTCAATGTTTCCTTTAAATGAATTTCCATAAAATCAGCCGCTTTCAAAACTGCCGCTGACGCATTTAAAACGGGCAAAGTTGCGTTCACTTTATTGGCAATTTGACCAACCAACCTGTTTCCAAAATGCAGCACTTTTTCATTTAAAATGGCAACATTTAGCATCGAATTTCTAAGCTCGATTCCTTGATACTTCTGTTGAAAATAAAGATGCCAAACACCATTGTGACGCGTTTGAAATTGGTCTTTTAATATCAATTCTGAAAAGTCAGTTGCCTCCAAATTCCAGTCTGCCGCTTGCATTTGCAGATATTGCTGCGCAATGGCTTCATTCGATTGTGACCACAAAATTTGAATTGAAAATAGGAATAGAAAAGCAGCTAATACAAGCTGAAAATTGTAACGATTCTTCATGGAAATATTTAATGTTTACGAGAAGTCAAAAGTCAGACCATATTCATTGTCAGAGGTCAGAAAATTTACTGTTCCTAGTTAATACTTTCTGATTTCTTTTAAAAAATTGATTCTGTTTCTAACCTTTTAAAGTTTTTATAAAAAATAGCTACCACATTTCGCGCTGCTATTCTTTTTGTAAAAATAAGGAAATTCGATTAATTCTGATAAGTCGTTTGGAAAGAATTGTGAAATGGTTGATTGGTTGACACTTAAAATCACATTACAACTATTTATATGTCAATATTTATGCCGTTTCAAACGTTATTGAATCCTGTTTTATAAAAATATCGTAATGCGCCGCCCCTTCGGCACGGTGGGTAGAGACTTAGAAGACAAAACTGAGCTTAGTAACAGTGAAAGAATAAGTTCCCCAACTATCATCGTTTATTTTGGTCTTTTTCTCCACTTCGGTCAAAATGACAAGAGGTATTTGCTTTTGAAATGGGAGTTATCTAGTACATAGATAACCAGTCGTAATTAAACATAACTTAACTTTGGTTCAATCCCTTTGGATACAGCTTTTTCGATAAAAATTAAGTTATACATAACTATGATTGGTTACTTAATGACTGTTTCAAAAGTAAAAATAAGGGCAAAAGAAATACAGAAGAGTTAGGGAAGTTATTTTTTCACCGTTACTTACGTCCAGTTTTACCTCTAAAAACCCATTCAAAAGACTAAAACTGAAAGCAAAAAAACGGCATCCAAATTGAATTGAATGCCGTTTTTCATAAAGACTCACTATTCAGCAAGTTGTATATCACTCTTGATTAATCAATAACCAATTTTTGAACTGCGATTTGGTCGTTCGCGCGGAACTGCACCAAATAAACACCTCTTGCCAAACCATCCAACATAATTGGTTGATTAAATTGACCAGCTACGTGATTTGCAGACTCCACAACTTTAACCGTTTGTCCCATCATATTGGTGATAGCGACATTCACTTTAGATGTCTCTTGCAACGTATAAGATAATTGTGCAAAACCACGTGCAGGATTCGGTGCGATGCTAAAGTCAAATGTTTGTGTTGATACAACCTCCGTTCCCACTTCGATTCCATACTCATCTTTGGTGATTGCCAAATGCATGATGAAATTTGTATTAGCAGGGTCAGTATCACCTGAAATAGATTGACCAGGCTCAAAATCTTCTTGATACATCACGTTCACAAAAGACTCACCAATATTGTGCGTCATTGACGGATAAACTGCTTCAATCGCTGGCAAAAGATCAACTTCCAAAACCACATCTTCCCGAATCATATCCACTGGAACATCTGGCCAAGTTGTACCACCATCCGTTGATGCCATCGTGTATAAATGACGGTTGTATTGAAGACCTGGATTTGCATTGTCATTTGGAAATGCTTCAGATACCCCTGCGTACATTAAGTAAATATTGTTGTCCGTATCTACACCTGCTGTTGCCATAGAGGTCAAATTAGCCCCATAAGTTCCGTATTCATTAGCTCCTACACCATAAGCACCATCGCCATCTTCATCCAACAAGCCAGCAATTACGCGAGTAGAATCTTCGCCATGCGACTCATTCCAGTAACGCAAGCCAGACCAACCTGGGTAAAAACTCCATGTTGCATCCGTAAAATCTTCATCTAAATAGTACATTTCACCGTAGAAAACGTGTACTCCGCCGCTGTTGTCAACAACAAGGTCACCATTTCCGTCAGATGTCTGAAAAGCATTGCCTTGAGGTGCATCTACCAAATCAGCTGCAGGAATCAATGTAGTATCATAATCTGAACCAATTGTATATGGGTCAAATGGAAAATCTTTGATGATTGAAGTTTCCCAGCTGCTACCATTATCTGATGATTTAGTTACCTGTACATCTCCCCAAGAAGGAAACAAACCAATAGCAACGGTCTCCCCATTTGCTTCTACTGCATAACTATCTGCAGTTGTAAAGGTATATTTTTCGCTATCCATGCCTGGCAACTTCACATCTTGCTGGTCCCAAGTCGCACCACCATCTAACGAACGGAAGTAAACCAAGTGACCATCCAAATCTTCCCAAACTGCACCCCCCAAACCAGATGGCGTAGAGATACCAATCACGTGTACGGTCATACCATCCGCTCCACCCGAAGCACAACGTGGCCAAAGTACTCCCACTGGAATTGCTGTAGGAATCTTGTCTTCAACCCAAGCACCAGAAGCATTTCGATTGGTAATAAATTCATTGTTAGACGTGTGAGCAACCACAAATTGGCTACCATCAGCTAATATTGCTACGCTACCCCAACCCGTTCTTTCTGATTCAATTCGAGCGGTCGGTTGGTCTCCCCAGCTACCATTGGTATAAGTATTATAGCCAGTACCACGATCCGAATAACCGTCTCCTGAGCTATTGCCCATTGTCCAAGCTGCTGCCAATGAACCATCTGTGTGACGAGCTATACCGTTACGTGTAGAATTATTGGATTGCAAATCGTAGGTTGTTGTCCCCGCAATATTTTCTTGCTCCGTTCGAATAGATGCCATCACATTTTGTGCAGCAGGTATGTCAGGACGAACAGTTTCAAAACCAGTAGCAACGGTTCTATCAAATTTAGCAGGAGTATTTGCTCCGTTGGCTTTTATAAATTGTTGGGCATTCATTCCCAATGCAAATAATGCAAAAGAAAATATTAGTAGTGATTTACGCATATTCAAAATTTTTTATAAAAATTAAGTTGAAATTTATTTTAAAAAAGTTGTTTTAAAACCTTCAAAGGACAATTATAAGACAAATAGGGGGAATTATCCGTTATTTAAATAAAAACTATTCGTAATATGGCTGACAAAAAATTATTAAAAGAATCCAGTTTTAGTTTTTTTAAAATTAAAAACGGCATTCAATTACTAATTGAATGCCGTTTTTAGAAGAGAAAACCGTACACTTTCTATCATTTTCACCACCAAAAATTTAGTCAACAATCATCTCCTTTTTATCCAATTGTTGCTGTACAATTCCTTCTGGTACTTTTCTAAATTCATATTGCTGATTCCGCAAACGTGGCGTATAACCCGCGTCCCGAATCGCATCCTGAATGCCATCTGCAGTAAATCGGAAACGTGCGCCTGCTGCCGAAACCACATTTTCTTCAATCATAATACTCCCAAAATCATTTGCTCCAGCTTCTAAACAAATCTGCGCCACTGATTTTCCAACGGTCAACCACGATGCTTGAATGTTTGTCACATTTGGCAACATAATTCGACTCATCGCAATCATCCGGATATACTCGTCGCCCGTACAAGTATTCCTTGCCCGTTTAATGCGTTTCAAAATAGTATCTTCATCCTGAAATGGCCATGGAATAAAAGCAAGAAAGCCTTTGGCATTCGCTGGTTTTTTAGCTTGTACTTCTCGTATCCACACCAGATGTTCCATCCGTTCGTAATTCGTTTCAATATGCCCAAACATCATTGTCGCGGAGGTCGTCATGTTGATATTATGAGCAGCGTGCATGATGTCAAGCCATTCTTTTCCACCACATTTTCCTTTAGAGATTAGGCGACGAACACGGTCATTCAAAATTTCAGCGCCTGCGCCTGGTAAAGAATCCATACCCGATGCTTGCAATGCTTTGAGGACTTCGGTATGGGTCGATTTTTCTAATTTGGTAATGTGCGCAATCTCTGGTGGGCCAAGTGCATGCAATTTTAAATTAGGGTATAAAGATTTTAATTCTTTAAATAAATTACAATAGAAATCCAATCCTAAATCGGGGTGGTGTCCGCCTTGTAGTAGCAACTGTTCGCCACCAAATTTGAAGGTTTCTTCAATCTTCACTTTGTATTCCTCAATCGTCGTCGTATACGCTTCCTCGTGCCCTGGTCGGCGGTAAAAATTACAAAACTTGCAATTCGCAATACACACATTAGTCGTATTGGAATTTCGGTCAATAATCCAAGTTACTTCCTTACTTGGCACATGGTGTTGCCGCAGTTGATTGCCCACAAACATCAACTCTGCCGTTGTCGCATTTTCAAAAAGAAAAACACCTTCTTCGGCTGTCAAGAAATCTAAGTCTAAGGCTCGTTTTAATAAATTATTGACGTTCATACTTTTAGTTATTGGTTATTATGTTCATTGGTTATTGGTAGAAACCATTTTTCAGATGAATCCTTTGCGGTTATTACATAAAGTAACAAAGATAAGAAAGTTGAGTTCTAAATTTTGAAGTATATTTTTTACTTTTTATTGAACCTTATGAAACTAATTTTCAAAATAAAAACAAACAAAGCCGCCGAGACACCTAGTTTCGACGGCTTTATTTTATTAAGAGTAATACCGTATTTTAGATAAGATAACTGATATTAAACGGCAAAAAACCGTGCGCCGTCAACCGTAAGTAAAAACGATTCAATAACTTGGGCCATTATGCTTGTCCTTTTCCCTTTAAAAAAACACAAAAAATAGTTCCGTAACGAAGGCTATGCAACGATTTTT
>JBLHWU010000201.1:0-11291 GCA_047629355.1 Saprospiraceae bacterium
GATTGGTTCGCCTCTACCGATAGTTTTGAGGTAGAGTTGGGTATCGTTGATGGCAATTAGCCCACCGGTTTCTGTTACTTTGTCGGTTGCTGCTGCTTTTGGTTTAGGTGAAATTGTGGGTGTAGTTTTCGGCGTTTCCTTGCAGCTGAAAAGGAGTAGAGTGGTGCAGAAGAGTATTAGTAATCGCATGAAAAAATATTATGATGAGATGAATGGCTATTTTTTTAAGGTAAAAATAACTTGACAATAGAAATATCTTCATCCATATCATTCCCAATGAATGTCCATACCTCAATCGATTAATCGACAGTCTTTGAATTATTGTTGAGTTGTTTTGGCTAAACTTGGAAGGCAATCAATAGGGACGGCTATTTCCCGATTGTCTATGAGCTTTATATGAAGTTTTTGATTGTCAAACCAAACTTCTTTTGCTGAAAATTTTGGAATATTAATTTCTGAAGAAGTCATTCCATTTGTATCTTGTCATTCAGTTTTGCTTTGTCATTTAGACCGAAGTGGAGGAATGACAAAGCAAAACTGAATGACAAGATACGTTTAATCTAATTTAAGTACATCCAAAAATGCTCTCTGTGGCACCTGTACCGACCCAATTTGACGCATTTTCTTTTTCCCTTTTTTCTGCTTCTCCAATAACTTTCGCTTACGAGAAATATCACCACCGTAACATTTTGCCGTCACATCTTTCCGTACTGCCGAAATGGTTTCCCGAGCGATAATTTTTGCGCCAATTGCCGCCTGAATCGCAATCATAAATTGCTGACGAGGCAATAATTCCTTCAATTTTTTACAAATCTGTCGTCCAAACGAAGACGCCTTATCTCGGTGAACCAATGCTGATAAGGCATCTACAGGTTCGCCATTCAACTTAATATCCATTTTTACCAAATCCGACTCTTTGTAAGACGACGGCGAATAATCAAAAGACGCATAGCCTCGAGAAATGGATTTTAAACGGTCATAAAAGTCAAAAACAATTTCCGCTAATGGTAAGTCAAAAGTTAATTCAACGCGCTCGGTAGTCAAGTAAGTTTGCTTTTTTAACATTCCTCGCTTCTCCATGCACAAGCTCATAATTCCACCAATATACTCAGGCTTCGAGATAATTTGTGCATCAATAAATGGCTCCTCGACTGACTCTAAATGCGTCGGGTCAGGCAAATCTGCAGGTGTCCGAACGGACATCCGTTCCCCTTTTTTATTGGTTGCAAAATACGAAACGTTAGGAATCGTAGTAATCACCTCCATGTCGAATTCTCGCGACAATCGTTCTTGCACAATTTCCAAGTGTAGCATTCCCAAGAAGCCACAACGGAAACCAAAGCCCAATGCTACGGATGTTTCTGTTTCAAAAACCAAGGAAGCATCATTCAATTGTAACTTCTCCAAACTGTCCCGCAAGTCTTCAAAATCATCGTTATCAATTGGAAAAATACCCGCAAATACCATTGGTTTTACTTCCTCAAATCCTTTAATGCTCTTGCCTGGATTTGCAACCGTAGTAATGGTATCCCCAACTTTAATTTCTTTCGATTCTTTAATTCCTGTGATGATATAGCCCACATCTCCTGCTCGTAATTCCTTCTTTGGAATCATATCTATCTGCAAAATACCGACTTCATCCGCCACATATTCCTTTTCGGTATTCACAAAACGCACCAAATCGCCTTTGCGCATGATACCGTTCGTAATTTTAAAATAAGCAATGACACCTCGGTAAGAGTTGAAAACAGAATCAAAAATCAAGGCTTGCAACGGTGCTTGCTCATCGCCTTTTGGTGCAGGAATCCGTGCCACAACTCCTTCTAAAATCTCCTTAACCCCTTGTCCCGTTTTTCCACTGGCGTGAATAATTTCTGCCAATTCACAACCAATTAAGTCAATGATTTGGTCAGACATTTCTTCTGGCATCGCACTTGGCATATCGACTTTATTCAAAATCGGAATGATTTCCAAATCGTGCTCAATCGCCAAATACAAATTAGAAATCGTTTGCGCCTGCACACCCTGTGAGGCATCCACCAACAACAATGCCCCTTCACATGCTGCAATCGACCGGGAAACCTCGTAAGAAAAATCGACGTGACCTGGGGTGTCAATCATGTTGAAAACATATTCTTGCCCATCATCTGCCGTATAAGTCATCTGAACCGCGTGACTCTTAATCGTAATTCCACGCTCTCTCTCCAAATCCATATCATCCAACGCTTGGTTGGTCATCTTTCGTTCAGAAATCGTCTCCGTAAATTCTAACAAACGGTCAGAAAGGGTACTTTTTCCGTGGTCAATGTGTGCGATAACGCAAAAATTTCGGATATTTTTCATCTACTATATATCTATGGTGTATTCGTGATTTTCTAAAAAGTTCGCAAATGTACTATTTTTTGGTCTGTTAAAGTCTTATTGAAACAAAAACCTATCCAATGGGTTTTTGAAAAGAAGGGCTAAGTTTGTAAACTTTCTATGTCTTTGCGGCAACTATCCTAAATCTTCCGAATAGTACTGTGTATCAATGTCTTTTTTCCACTTCGTAAAATACGTAATTTGTCCAACATGGTAAGAAAAATGCTCGACGACATGCATTAAAATCGACACGCCCGTTTCTTGATAAACTTGCACTTTGTGTTTTTTTGTAAAATCCTCAGCTGTCATATTATTTAAAACGGCGTCCACATCCAATATCAATTTATCTAACATGTCTATTAAAATACTTGCAGAAACTGGTCCTTTCTCTTTAAATTCTGTATCGCGCATCCGAGTATCTTGCTGATGTCCCAAACCTGTAATAATCCACTGACGAAGATTGCCGCAAAGGTGCAAAACAAGATTTCCAACGCTATTGCTGTTGTCGTTGGGATGATACCAAATGTCTATTTCAGAAAGTTGCGCCAAGCATTTTTTGATGCGAGGAATGCCTTCTTCAAATAAGCGACGTTTGGTTTCTGCAATTAATAGGTTTTCGATTGTAACAGAACGGCTCATTTTGAATTTTTTATTTGGTGAATAATTAGTAAATTTACGATGTTTTATAATAAGATAAACTGAAATAAATGAAAAATCTACTTTTTGTCCTAACAGGAATTCTGTTTTTAATCTCTTGTGAATCAAATCCTTATGTCACTTCTTCTATTGAAATGAATATGGGCGCTTGCTTTGGGGCTTGTCCTGTTTATAAAATTACAATCAGCGGTGACGGGACAGTTAGCTATGATGGGCAGAAAAATGTACCAAAAATGGGCGAGTACAACAAGCAGCTTTCTCCAGAAGAAACCAAAACCTTATTTGATGCTTTCGCGGCGTCCAATTTCTTTGCTTTTGAAGAGGAATATATGAGTAATATTTCGGATTTGCCAACCACTTTCATTAGTTTTCAAAATGGCGGGAAAAGTAAAAAGATTAAAGATTATTATGGTGCACCAGATGAATTAGATGCGTTGGAACATAGGGTGGAGGAGATTGTGAATAGCACAGAATGGACGAAAGTAGAGTAGGTTTCATGGATAAATGGCTGAACTGTTAAATTGTTTCCCAATTGAACAACAGTTCAGCCATTCAACTATTCCTTACATAAAATCGGCAACAACTGATTCACAATGCCAATCGGTAGAATCGCTTTAACTCGTATAAAATCAGCGCAAGCCTCGTCATTCCTATCCGTATTCATGTACGCTTGCCCACGCAGATATAGATAACTGGCATTCTTTGGAAACAAGTCAATTGCTTCACTGAATTTTTGAATTCCCGCTTCCGTATCGCCGCCGTTGAATAAATTCGAACCTTCTTCCACTAATAAATTCGCTTGTTCATATTCCGTTACTCGACTTTGGCAGTGCGCTTCTGTTGGTTTGAAAACCACAAAAAAATCATAAGCAGAAGGTACTTTTCTACCTTTTCGAGTGGCAGATGTCCACTGTCCGAAGGTGCTGGTGGCTGTCTGAATGGCTTCAAATTGAAAATCAGAGCCTAATTTTCCATAATCATTTACATCCAAAACTTTAACAAAACCATCCGCTTGTACCAGTACCTTGATATCCATATCACCAATTAAACAACTATCTTTATAGGCTTTTGGATAATTCAAGTTTTCAGCAAGATACGCTGCCAATGCTTCATTTCCACCCCGAAAACTCAGAGAATCATCCGTAATTACATAAACGGTATCCAAGCCAACCATCTGAAAATCCAAAGGCTCACGGAGCTTAAATTTGACGGGAAGTGTGTATTGTGTACGCACTGGTTTGTGGTCTCTCATCCCAGGAATCCATGCCATTTTAGCATCTTTTAGTGCTTTATTCATGCCGTTGAGTACTCGCATTGTTTCCTTACCACAATCGCTACCGATATCTCGTAAAATTTCAGGTTTGGAAATAAATCCATCTTTTTCTACTACAAAAGTCACGACAACAGTGCCTTCGATGCCATTTTCTTGTGCAATCCAAGGGTACGTAATATTGCCATTGACAAAAGCGAGTAAGTTGGCTTGGGCGCATTGATTAATAACCGCTACGGTTGTATCTAAGCTTTCACAGCCTGGAAAACGAGGCTGGATTTCCGCTATTTTATAGATGGTGGTGTCCTCTTGGGCGTTTATTTGAGGAGCTAAAAAGCAGAATAGACTAATAATTGTTAATAATTGCTTCATATTTTTATTTTATACTTTTAAGGTAGTCGTCAAATGATTTATGACGAGCTATGATATGGCTTTTAGTATCAATTTCAATAAGATGATTAGGATTTGTTCGTAATATTGGCAGTAAATGTAAGTCAATATTGTAACTTTTAAATAACTTTTCAATTATCTGAATATCTGAATATCTGAATATCTGAATATCTGAATATCTGAGCTATCTTTAGATATTTGTATGGAAACTTCTCCGTCATCGTGGCTACTCAGGGTTAATTCATTATTCATTTCAATATGACAGTTATCAATATAATAATCTTGATTTTCAATGAAAAAATTATTAAAATCGTTTATTGTTTTAAAGGTTTCCTGTATTTTTTGGTCTATATAAATGTCATCATAATTGCTGCCAAAAAATTTAAGTTTAATAATCTCTCTTTCTGGTGAAATAATAGTTGTCGCTTGAAGTGTAGACATTTCAAGGAAATAGAATCGTTCTACAAATGGAGATGGGGTATAACAACTTAAAAGTTGTATTGCTAACCCATCGTGTTCACTAATTTCATTTATCATGTTAATCTGTAAAAAGGTTATTTGAATGAAATCTTAGGTCGTATTCTTTTAAAACACTTCTGCAAAAGTAGTTTTTTTATAGAATTCTTCAATATGCCCGTTTTTTTACAAAATTTTCAAAAAAAAATCAAAACTGCATTGGCTTACTTTCCGCGTTTCTTACCTTGCAGTTTTTTAGGGATTATTTAAGCAAACAACTCAAAAATGTCTGTACACAAAGATGTCAAGCGTGTGACCGTTCACGTACTACAAGCGATGAAAAATCGAGGAGAAAAAATCAGTATGCTGACGGCCTACGATTACTCGATGGCACGAATTGTGGATGCTGCAGGAATTGATGTAATTCTGGTAGGTGACTCTGCGTCCAACGTCATGGCGGGGCACGAAACGACCTTGCCAATTACACTAGATCAGATGATTTATCATGGCGCATCGGTTGTGCGAGCGGTCAAACGGGCCTTGGTTGTTGTTGATTTACCCTTTGGTTCATACCAAGGGAATTCTACGAAAGCACTGGATTCGGCCATTCGGATTATGAAAGAATCGGGCGCACATGCGGTTAAATTGGAAGGCGGTGCAGAGATTGAGGATTCTATTCGGCGGATATTGTCGGCGGGTGTACCTGTGATGGGGCATTTAGGGTTGACGCCGCAGTCGATTTATAAGTTTGGGACGTATAAAGTACGCGCCAAAGATGTAGATGAAGCAGAAAGACTGAAGGAAGATGCGAAGGTTCTGCAGGATTTGGGTTGCTTTGGATTGGTATTGGAAAAAATTCCAGCAACGTTGACCAAGGAAGTTTCGCAAATGTTAGAAATTCCAACTATCGGTATCGGTGGAGGTGCGGATGCAGATGGCCAGGTATTGGTGACGCATGACTTATTGGGGATTACAAAGGATTTTGCGCCCCGATTTTTACGTCGGTATTTGGAATTATTTGACACCATTCAAGGGGCTGTTGGCGACTATATTAAAGATGTCAAAAGCGGTGATTTTCCGAATGAACAAGAACAGTATTAGTGTTTTAAATATTTGGGTTAAATTATGGTGATTTTCAAAATTATCATGATTTGAATCTAGACGCTGATTTTTTATCCAAAGAAAAGTAAACAAGAACATTTTATAGTCTGGGAAAAATATTATGTACGAAGAAGTATTGCCAAGTTCTAAGCGTTTTAAACAACATTCAGCGTTATCCGAAAAAAAAAATAAGCAAGTTGAAAATTATTTAAACAGGACACCAACATCGTTGGAATTAACTTTCTTTGCCTTGCTTTGGGCAACAGGAATCTCCTTAAAAAATAGCATTCAATGGCTTCATCCACCGCCAAGTTATGGTGAAAATGTGCCATCGTTCATCCAAAATGAACGATTGGTTGCTGTGAAAATTGATGATGAAATTTCTTGTCTTTTTTCAATGAATGGGGAGCGGGAAAATGCTAAAATACAGCCCACATTTTTTCCTGAATTGCTTACCGCGAACGCTACACCAATTGCACATTTTCAAGATTGGCAACTTCCTGAATTCAAAACAACCACAGCACAAGATTTTATTAAGGGAATGCTGGGAAACCAGGAAGAATTATCAGTTTTAGAGCCAACTGATTTAAAAATAAAGACCAACAAGCAGTTTAATTTTATTAAAAATAAGACTAATCTGCCACTTCTTTTTAATTTAAATATTGGTATTGTAAAAAGTGAAGATAACACGCCTGATTTTACCGTCGAAATGGGAGATTTGGTGCTAATGCTTGATACTGATTTCTTGAAAAATGATGGTCAGAATGAAGTGGCGATTTCTACTTTATCAAGTATTTTAAAAACGGCTGAAATTAGTAGCATTCAGTACACAGGAAATCTTGGGATTGTGCCAACTATTACTCGTTTTTGTCATCATTTTAAGAAGGGCTTGCATTTGAATTTTGTGGAAAGCAATGAGGAAGAATTGGAGGATTGGTTGATTTCAAAAAGTCAAAACCAATTTTTTATTACAATAAAAGCAGCGGTTAAAAATGATTTTTGTGAAAAATTAGAAGTGGCTAATTTGAATTATTTAGCAATTGGCGAAGTAACGGAGGAAGACCAGATTGAACTTATCGCCGACGATAAAAAATTAATAGACCTTTCAACTCGCGGCGACCTGCAAAAAGTAGGAGAAAAGCGCCCATTTACCAAACCTGCTTATCTGCAAAAGATTCCGAGATTTTCTATTAGAAAAATAAATTCACCAAAAGATCTCGTCCGTGCAGCGAAACAACTTTTTCTTGCACCTAATGTAGTATCGAAGTCCGTATCGAAGCGTTGGGTTTTTCAAAAAGAAGGAGAATCTGCTTTGAAATCAGAGGCTTGTGCGGATATCTTGCCGCTGAAAGGCTCGGAAAAATCGTTGGTTATTTCGGCTGTTTCCAATACTGAGCAAGCGTATGTAGACCCATTTGGTGCGGCAATGATAGCGGTGATGACTGCAGTGCGTCAAATCATTTGTGCAGGAGCACAACCGCTGTCAATTATTCCTGCCTTGAATTTTGGTGATTTGAATGATCCTGAGGTGTACTGGCAATTTTTGCAAACAACCAAAGGAATTGAGGAAGCCTGTTTGGGATTGAATCTTCTGATTGCAGGCGGGGATGTGGCGACTTTTCCCGTAATTAATGATGGTGTAGCAACTGATTTTTTGCCACGACCAACGATTCATGCGATAGGAAAGCTGGATAATGTAGATGATCAAGTTCCGATGAGTTTCCAAGAAACTGGCGACCAAATTTATATGCTTGGCAATGCGCAAAATGATTTGGCGGGTTCAGAATACCTGCGGTCAGTTCAAAAAGTGCCATTTTCTCAATCGCCGTATTTTGAAATGTATGATGCGGTAGAGTTGAATCGGCACTTGGGTAAACTGATTGAAAAACATATTCCAACGTCTATCAACGATGTGGGGCAGGGTGGCTTGTTTGTTTCTTTAATGAATAGCGCGATGATTCCCGAATTTGGTTTTAAAATAGAGACTGTAGAGACCTATCGGAGAGATGCGTTTTTATTTGGGGAAAGCCAAAATCGAGTGGTGATGACTATTGCACCTGATAAAGAAGAGGAGTTGCAGCAATACCTGATTTCTAACAATATGGCTTTTGCTAAACTTGGCGAAGTTTTTGGGAATGAGATAGTTATAGATAATAAAAATTATGGTGCAGTGGAAACGTGGAAAGAGCAGCATCTAAATTTTCTAAAGGAAACAGTGATGGGAGAGTTGGTGTGAAATGTCGGTCAAGAATGTTATTTTGTTAAAAAATCTTTAGGAAATAGTCAAAAAAAGGATTTTTTACAAGCAAATTTATAGTTTTGTACTCATTTTTGAATAATAAAGTATGGAAACCAGAAGTTTTCAGATACTAAATACATTAAAATTTATATTGAACATGAAAAATATTTTTGCGATTTTTTTAGCAATAGCTGTAGCCGTTACTGGATATCAATGTACTGGAGACGGTTCATCAGCATCGACTGGTAGCAGTGCAAAAGGCTTAACAATTAGCGGAACAATTGCCAATGCGGCAACATTGCAAGCTAATTTGAATCGAATTTCTATCGCTCAGAGTCGTCCTGATAATATTGTAGCGAACACAACTTCTGATGCTACAGGTAACTTTTCTTTCAACTTTCCAGAAGGGCAAGAACCAGGTCTTTACAATGTACGATTTGGTGTACAGAAAATTTATTTGGTGTTGGATGGTACTGAAACGGATATAAAAATCACGGGTGATTTGTCAACCATCAACCGTTTTGCGTATCAGATTGAAGGCTCATCAGCAACGACTGAATTTTTGAGTACGCTACAAGGATTAGTGGCTCGAACGATTCAGGCAGATGGGGTAAAACAGTTTGTAGAAACGGCGCCAAATGCTTTGGCAGCGGCGGCTGTGGCTTCAATGGCTTTGCCAAGTAAGCAATTTACTGCAACGCATCAATTGGCTAAAAAACGATTGAGTGAACAGATGCCAGGTTCAGATTATGTGGCAGATTATGATAAATTTATTGCGTCTTTGAATAAAGTAAAAGCAGGTGGTAAATCTTATCAATTTGTGGAAGCAGGACAACGACAAGATGCGCCAGATATTGATTTGCCTAATCCAAATGGTAAAAATTATGCCTTGTCTGATTTGAAAGGAAAAGTAGTCTTGTTGGACTTTTGGGCAAGCTGGTGTGGACCATGTCGCCGTGAAAATCCAAATGTGGTAGAAATTTATAAAAAATATAAAGAGAAAGGATTTACTGTATTTAGTGTCTCTTTGGATGGTTTGGATACGCGTTCGAAAGTTCGTTATAATGGGGACCAAGCGCAAATTACTAAAGCATTGGAAGGTCAGAAAAAACGTTGGGAAGATGCAATAGCTAAAGATAAATTGGAGTGGGATTACCATGTAAGTAACTTGCAAAAGTGGGAGTGCCCGCAAGCGAAACAATATCAAGTGAGCAGTATTCCACGAACGTTTATGATTGATAGAGATGGCAAAATTGCGGCAATGAACTTGCGAGGTGCAGAGCAAATTGAAGAGAGTTTGTTGAAGTTGCTATAGTACGGCGTAAGGTTATCGGCGCACGGTAGATGGGCGTGGATGATTATAAAAAATAGGGCATTTCCTTGACGGGAGATGCCCTATTTTTTTCTGAGTTATCAGAATTTATAAATGTTAAATTTTATTCTAAATTTTGCATTCTCCTGTAACAAAAAAAGCCGAGTCCCCCATCGTGGAGAACTCGGCGTTTTATGGATAAATAAAATGCTATTATCTTAAGTCAAAGCTGCTTGTACCCGCCAAATGACCTTTATTGTAAACCTCTACTTGATATTTTCCGCTCGCTAAATTAGTGCTTGGCTGCCAGTTCACACACATTTGCGTTGGTTGATTTTTGTAGGCTTTAACGACAGATTTTGTAAAAGGAACTTGTTCTCCTGTTTTCAAATTTTTAGTCATGTCAGAGCCTTTATCTTGGTTCGCTAAAGTTTCGCCGTTTGGAGCGATGACTCGGATGTAGTAAGTAACTTCGCTTGCCTTAGTGACAGCATTGGCGGTGGTTTGGAAGCAAACTTGCAAGTCGTCAATGTCATCAGCAGATTTCTTTTTTGCTTTTTTACCGTTGCCTTTTGTTTTAAAACCATCCACTTGAAAGCTTTTTACTTTAACCACAGAAGCTAAGTTGACGGTTGCACTCAATTGCTCGTTTGTTGCGGAAAGTGCTGTTTTTTCACTGACTAAAAGGACTTTGGCTTCGTTCAATTGTGTGTTTTCCATCACTTGTGTTTGCAAGTTGCTGGTCAATTCCGTTTTTTCGATGCCCAATTTTGTATTGGTGTCCGTCAATAGCTGGTTTTTAGCTTGTAAACTTTCTACTTGTGTTACATATTCCGCCGCCAAAGTCTTCATTTTATCCAATTCTTTTCGGACAGATTTTAACTTATTCTTGCTGCCAATTAAGCCTGCTACTTTGGTACGTTGTCCTTCTAATTGCGTTTTTTGGTCTTCGATAAGCGTATTCAATTCTTCGTTTGAAGTCCGCATGTCTTCCAAATCAGCGATGGCTTGGTTGAATTCAATCTCCAATTCCATTCGTAAGTTTTCGGTTTCTTTCAATTCCGCTACTTTCTGGTCGATTGTTGAACTTTTATTCAGATTGGAGTAAGTCAAAAATCCAATAGTCAAAAGTAGAACGGCACCTGCTGCGAATATCCATGGAGAAATTGAGGATTTAGCAGGTTTCTGGTTATTTGCGTTTGATGAAACGTTTGTCATAATTGAAAATTTTACTTGATTGTTTGACACTTTATTTTGATACTCTATTTTGAAAAAGCATGTTTTAATGAAGCTCTAAATTCAAAATGGTCGATTTCTAATTTACTTAAAGGTAGAATTTTATAAGTAAAAATAGATTGCTCCTTTCGATAAGGACTACGATTATGAAAAGGTGGAAATTTTGCTTTTTGTTCAGAATGGTTCAGGATTTTTTTTTAAAAATTTAAATTTAAATGTAAAATATTGGTGGTCAGCTGGTTAAGTATATAATTAGTTTTATAAAAAAA
>JBLHWU010000202.1:0-11074 GCA_047629355.1 Saprospiraceae bacterium
TCAAATCCTGTATTCAAATCATGTATTCAAATCAACCGGCTTAAGATGCGACCAAATTATCAAATTGACGAATAAGAAATCAGCAACTGCCTATCCTGACAAGTTAAGGCGTATCAAATTTTACGATGCGTCAAAACCAAAAACTTATGTGTTTTTGACCAACAACTTTGACCTTGATGCTTTGACAATCACATTACTGTATAAAAACAGGTGGCGAATTGAGCTATTTTTTAAGTGGATAAAACAACATTTGAAAATAAAGAAATTTTGGGGGCATTCTGGAAATGCTGTCAAATCTCAAGTTTGGATAGCTATCTGCACCTATTTAATCATAGCAATTTTCAAAAAAAATTGAATTTGGAGCAAAGTCTATACGAAATTCTACAAATTTTGAGCGTTTCGGCTTTTGACAAAACCCCTGTAAATCAGTTGTTTATGAAAGGTCGATTACAAAAAGAAGAAAACGATGCTCCTAAACCATTGATTCTCTTCGATTTATAACGCAACACTAATGTTACCAAATTATTTTTCAATCGAACGCGACCGTTTGCGTATAATCCTAATGCTCCGGAAGACATGAAACTCAAACGCAATGTACGTACGGCTTTTGTATCAGGTCATACTTCAATAACGGCTTGTAATACGTTTTTTGCTGCACAGGTATTTTCTGACTTTTACCCAGATAGCAAATGGAAACCTGTAATTTGGAGTGCAGCGGCGACAATTCCAGCGATTACTGGATATTTACGAGTGACAGCGGGGAAACACTTTCCTACGGATGTGATGGCTGGCTATGCGATGGGAACAGTGATTGGGATTTTAGTGCCACGATTGCATAGAAATAAGATACTGAAAGATAAGGGAATTAGTTTGAATCCTGG
The DNA here is from genome assembly GCA_047629355.1 of Saprospiraceae bacterium. Lineage (GTDB taxonomy): Bacteria > Bacteroidota > Bacteroidia > Chitinophagales > Saprospiraceae > CAYUNA01. The sequence continues at coordinate 882 of JBLHWU010000202.1, forward strand.
AATGTATAGAGTTCATTTGGTCTCGCGGTTTGGACGTTATTTTTTTTATAAAACTTGTATAAAACCTCTACCCTGCCGTCGGCGCCAACTTAACCACCAAACCCTCCATTTCACCTGTCAATTGCAACTGACAACCCAAACGAGAATTGTCTTCCACAAAAAATGCTTGGTCGAGCATGTCTTCTTCCGCTTCGCTTGGTTCAGGCAAATCATTTTCACTTTGCACGTAGCAGTGACAAGTCGAGCAAAGTGCCATACCGCCGCAAGTACCCTCGACGGGAAGTTCGTAGGCTTTGCACAATTCCATGAGGTTCATGGCCATATCGGTCGGCGCATCCAACTCGTGAGCTTTGTCTTCTCGGTCAATGACTGTTATTTTTACCATTATATATTGAGTAATGAGTTGTGAATGATGAATGATGAATGATGAATGATGAATGATGAATGATGAATGATGAATAAAATTTCACTTGCAATGAATTCATCATTCATCATTATTAATTTACGCTTCTACCGCTTCCCCAAATCCATTAACGCCCGAAACCGTCGTATATTTAAAAGACAATTTCTGGTCCGGATGAATGATTTTGAAAGCAGATTGTACGGCCATCGTTGCTTCGTGGAAGCCACAAAGAATCAACTTCAGTTTGCCTTCATAATTGTTGATGTCACCGATAGCGAAGACGCCAGGTACGTTCGTTGAGTAGTCGCGGGTGTTGACATCGATGGCGTTTTTAGTGATATTCAAGCCCCATTCTGCAATCGGGCCTAACTTTGGTGCTAAACCAAATAATGGAATAAAGTGGTCTGTCTTTTTAATAACTTCTCCTTCTACTTTGTACTTGATGACCACTGCGTCTAATTTCCCGTTCCCGTTCAAACCTGTGATTTGCGCTTCGGTAATCAAGTTAATCTTCCCCGTTTTTGCCAAATCTTCTACTTTTTCAACGCTATCCAAGGCGCCTCTAAAACTCTTCCGACGGTGTACTAAAGAAACTTCACTGGCTACGTCTGCCAAGAAAATTGTCCAGTCCAAGGCAGAATCTCCACCACCAGCAATCACCACTTTTTTGTCTCGATAAAATTCGGGGTCTTTGATAATGTATTCCACGCCCTTATCTTCAAACTCACCGATGTTGCCAATTGGTGGCTTGCGAGGTTCAAAACAGCCCAATCCGCCAGCAATAAAAATAACGGGTGCAGCATGAACAGTACCACGGCTGGAAGTTAATTTGAAACGACCATCTTCCATTTTTTCAATGGACTCCGCACGTTCTCCAAGTGTGAAACCTGGGTTAAATGGCTTGATTTGTTCCATCAAATTGACTACCAAATCACCTGCTAAAACCGAAGGATAGCCTGGGATATCATAAATCGGTTTTTTAGGATAAATCTCCGTTAGCTGCCCACCGGGTTGCGGTAAGCTGTCAATCAAATGGCAACGCAATTTGAGCAATCCTGCTTCAAAAACGGTGAACAAACCACAAGGACCTGCCCCAATTATAAGGATATCTGTTTCTATCATGATTTTGCTAATTAATTGATTTAGTTGATTGGGTTTATTAATCCATTGAGATTTTCAACTAAAAAAAAATCAAAATGTAAATGAGCATCAAAAAAGAACGCAGCGTTATTTTCGAGTTTCATTTACATTTTGATTAATTTAGTTCCTATTCAAGTTAATAACATTGAATGCTAATTAACAATATCTTCGCCAAATAATGAATAATGAATAATGAATAATGAATAATGAATAATGAATGATTGAAAACAGAATTGTGTATTTATTTAGTAATCATATAAATACAAATCTATCTTATTGTAAATTTATCGTTCATCATTTATAATTCATCATTTGGCGAAGACATTGAATTAAGGGGGTTACTTTAAGTAACCTCCTTAATTGAACACACTTAAGTAACACGTACTGATTAATAGTAGACGTTTTTAACTTGGAAAACTATTTCAAATCGAATTATTCTTTCAATTACAAGTGCAAGGTAGTCTGACGTGCTGCTAACACCTCTTCCGATTCTCGTCGGTCAGGGTCATCCACACAACAATCTACGGGACAGACCGCTGCGCATTGTGGCTCTTCGTGAAAGCCCACACATTCGGTGCATTTATCGGGTGAAATATAGTAGTAATCTTCTGAAATTGGTTCGATACGTTTTGCTGCATCTACTGCATCTCCTGTTTCCAAAACGTAATCTCCTTTCACTGTTGTACCATCTTCAATTGCCCAATCTACACCACCTTCATAGATAGCGTTGTTTGGACATTCCGGTTCACATGCGCCGCAATTGATACACTCATCGGTAATAATGATTGCCATAAAACTTATATTTTTGAGTCTTTGATGATTATTAGTCAACCATCAAAGAAGAGTTTTTCTAGTTTAAAACCACAAATTTAAGGGAATAGTTTAAGGTGTGAAACAATTTTATAGTCAAATGAACACTTAATCGTCATTTTTTTCAAAATCCCTTTAAAAACAGTGCCTAAGATTAAGAACGATGTCGATTTTTTTTTAAAATATTGGATAGGAAAACTTGATGAGGAAGGTTTTAACACATAAGTAAGAGAGGAGTAACGAAAATCTTATAAAGATTGGAAAAGCGAGAAAATTACAAGATTTTTGAGATTAAAAAATATAGTGCGCACTATCTGCGGCAGCGCGGGGTGTGGCTTGAGGGATAAAACCCTTTTTTTGCAAAATCGTTTTTATCCCTCAAATTCCCCTATTAGGAATTTATGCACTTTGAAATTTAGCAATCACTTTTTTCAATGCACTTAAATTCTTTGCACCTAAGAATACCCGTTCCCCATTTTTCAAGGTCACGTCCAAGCCATTTCGACCAGAAAGAGAGTAATTCTTTTCGTTGGAAAATTGTACATTCCAACCACTCATTTCCGTCATCATCGGCGTTTTAACAACTTCGCAATTGTCAATCTCTTCCCATTTTATTTTGGTTCGGTCCTCGTGTCTTGGAAAATATTGGTAGCTAATTCCTTTTTCATTGACTCTCAAAGTGTATTTCACTAACCAAAGATAAACGAATACACCAATTAAGAAAACCCAAGAAGATACTAAGACAATCCCATTACCGCTACCGGTCATGGAACTCAAAAAAGCAGGGTCGGAAAACTGGATAGTTAAGCCAACAATTAAAATTGCTAATAACCCTAAAACACCAATTGCACGAAAGCTGTGCTGTTCTTTAAATTTTATTTTACTCATAACTTTTATATTTATACTAAACCATATTCTTTAGTTTAGGAAGTTGTCTAAAACTAATTTAGTTAATTAATTCAATGCAAAGGTACAAATATAATTTACATTAAATTTACATTAAGCCAAAACAATTTACATTACAGACGTATTTAATTTACATTTAACGAGAAACGCAACCTTTTCCTTAAAAAAACCCAACCATTTTAGATAAATTACGGTCTTAACTTTATTAGTAGACTACATTATCCAAATAGAACCCGTGTATCTAATATTCGAACTAAAATCATCAAAATATGAAATATTTAACCGTTATTACTTTCACACTATTGACTTTTTTTGCCTGCAAAAAGGACGACAACACAGCGGACGTCACCTGCGATACCGAAGGTAACATCCTTAGTGTTGACTTAGCCCTTTGCCCTTGTTGTGGTGGTCTATTCTTAGAAATGGACGGCGATACTTTTTATGTCCTCTCGATGCCTGAAATTGAATTTACAGATAATGCTTTTCCAAAAGCAGCTAAATTTGATTGGGAAGTTGCAACTGGAGGTTGTGCGAATATTCGGGAGAATACAATTAATTTAAGTTGCTTAGAAATCTTGTAAGGTTATTCACAAACGACGCATAACAGTAATTATGCATTATATAGGATATCTTTAACTCAAATGGGTCCATACTAATAAATTGGCATTTTATTTGCTATCGTAGATATTAATCTATCAGTAATTATTTCCCAATTTAAACCTATGCATATCCGTTTGGTGATGATTTTCTGTCACTGTATCCTGTTTACGCTCCCCATACTTGCGAATCCAATAGATTCCCTGTTAGAGATTTTGCCGACGATTTTAGATCCTGAAAAAAAAATTGACATTTTACTAAGCCTTTCTAGCTTTTCCACTTACGATGACCACCTCAAACAATTCGATTATGCCAATCAAGCTTATGAAATTTTTCATAAAAATCAAATAGCTAACGACAGCTTACTTGCAGAAGTGCTTTATTATTTGGGCAGCGCCAATGAAAGCATCAATCAAAATAAAGTTGCTTTACAGCTGTTTGACCAATCCGCAAATATTTCGAAAAAATTAGCTCTGGACAATCTTGACTTTTATATTTTCAATAATAAAGGAATTGTTTACGATAAAATAGGGTATTTTGATTTAGCTATTGAAAATTATCAAAAAGCTTTAAAAATTGCAGAAACCAAGCAAGATGCAGACAAAATTGGTATAGCAGCTAATAATATTGCAATCATTTATACTACTTTAAAGGACTATGATAAAGCCCAAGAACTTCTTCAGAAAAGTTATGCTGTTAGCGTAGAAGTAGGTGATGAATATGGTACTGCAATTACGCTCTGCAATATGGGTGACGTTTCTTTTGACCAAAAAAATTGGGACGAGGCAACTTCCTATTTTAGTCAAGCATTGCATATTGTAGATTCCTTGGACATCAATTATGGAATCGCACACGCCAATCTATATTTGGGGCTAACCTTGCAAATGAAAGGTCAATTAGAGTTAGCGAAACAGCATTGCCTGAAAGCTTACGAAGTCGCGGAAACGTATAGTTTTGCGGAGCCTTTAGGAAGGGCAGCCTTGGGTTTGGCAGAGCTGAAATTAGCGAAAGGAGAGTACTTAAATTCTATCGTCAAAGCAAAGGAGGCATTGAATCTAATTCAAAAAATGAACTCTAAGGAAGTAACCGCCAAAGTCTATAAATGTTTGTCTGAAAACTACGAAGCAATCGGTGATTTTGCAAAAGCCTTGACCTATCGGCAACAATATGAGATTGAGCAAGACAGCCTTTTTGATGAAGAACGAATCGCTAATTTCTCGGCTTTGGAATATAGATTTAACACCAAAAAGAAAGATGCTGAAAATAGCTTATTGAAAGCAAAACAACTAAGGAATGAAGCAACTATTAAGCAACAATCTATAATTGCTTGGGCAATCGGTAGCATTTTATTACTTTTTGGATTGTCAACTTGGGTGCTGTTTTTTCAAAACAAACAAAAACAACGCTACAATAAAAAACTAAAAAAAGAAGTAGCCGAACGCACGCAGCATCTGCAAGCCTCCAACGAAAAGCTATCCACTGCCAATCAAGAATTAGAGCAATTTGCTTACATCACTTCCCATGATTTAAAAGAACCCTTGCGCAATATTTCTGGATTTTCGAGCTTAATTCAACGAAATATTAAGCAAGAGAAGTACGAAAACTTGGATGAATATCTTGGCTTTATCAGTCAGAATACTCGACAGATGCACGCCTTGATTGAGGATATTTTAGCCTATTCAAAAGTCGGAAATTCAAAAGAAATGGGTAAGACGACTTCGTTGGCACTCATCATTGAAAATGCTAAAAATGATTTGCATTTATTAATGGAAGAGAAAAAAGGTCAAATCATTTATACCAACCCGACACTTGTTCATAAATCTGCGAGTATTTTGTTGCCCTTTCAAGTTTCCATGATTTTTAAAAACCTGATTGAAAATGGACTAAAATACAATCGACATGCAAAACCAATTATAAAAATTACGCACGCTATCAAAAATAATTTCCACGTTTTTAACTTTCGCGATAACGGGATTGGCATTAATAAAGAATACCATAAAAAGGTCTTTGAAATGTTTAAACGACTGCACCATCGTGGTGAATATAATGGGTCGGGTGTGGGTTTGGCAATTTGTAAAAAAGTTGTGCAGAATTTGAAAGGACAATTGAAAATTGTTCAGTCGGATGAAACAGGGACTAATTTTGTGTTGAAAATTCCAATCCATCATAAGTAAGTACTTGGACACAATTAATCGAACATCTAAAAAATATCTTTTTCTATGATTTTCCTATAAAAAATACTTCAATAACACTGGCTATTCAAGAATTTTTAAAGAAAAACTATCGAAAAAATCTTGTCTAAAAATTTTACCTGATTAATTACTACGCGTTACTTAACAGCAAATAAGTAACGTGTTCAAAAATGAATTCGATATTTTTGACACCATTCATAAAAAAATCTGAATATCTGGCGTAATTTTGTGAAAAACAATGGACATTTTGAAGAATGTCTTAAAAACATCAACGCTATGAAATTATCGCTTACTACTATTTTTGTCCTCCTGTTCCTTATTTTTAGCTGTAAAAATTCTACGAGTACAGATACGCAAACCTTACCCGTTTTTGCTGAAAAAGGCATCAATATGGTCGTAGAAATCCCTGCTGGTACTAACCATAAAATTGAAATCAACAAAGCAACTGGTGCATTCGAAAATGACAAAATCGACGGAAAAACACGTATCATCAACTTCCTACCCTATCCTGGAAATTATGGTTTCATTCCCTCGACTTTGATGGACGAAGCACGTGGTGGCGACGGAGACGCACTTGATATTTTGATGATTGGAGAATCTGTTGAGACGGGTACCGTTGTACAAATTAAGCCTATTGGTGTACTTTTGTTGAAAGACAATGGCGAGTTAGATACGAAGTTGATTGCGATTCCTGCCGATAGTTCTAAAGTCGTGATGCAAGCGTATAATTTTACTCAGTTTTCGGTGCAACACACCGCAGCTAAAAAAATGATTGAAGATTGGTTCTTGAATTATAAGGGTCCTGGAGAAATGGAATTCTTGGGCTGGCGCGATGAAGTCTATGCTCTGGAAGAAATTCGGAAGTGGCAGAAATAACGGGTTGCGGGTTCTGATACAACCTATTCCTTACAATTCATTACTTTTCAAAAACTTAGGCAAAGTAAAATAATAAATTAGTCATTTATAAACTGCCCTTTTTCCTTCTAAAAAATACAAAAAATAGTTCCGTGACGAAGGCTATGCAATGATTTTTTGAATTCTTTAGAAGAAAAAATTAGTAACTACTCAGGTACTTTAATTTATTGATTATCAGTTATTTATAGCTTTTTTTAAAAATGATATTTGTCTGATTTTCTCAATTTTTTGACAAAAAATCATTTTTTTAACATTTCCGTAACTTAAAATACATTATTTTAACTACTTTTAACTAAAATAGACTAAAAACCACCTGAGTAGTTACAAAAATTACTATCCTAAAACGTCAAAGTAGCGGTAAAAAATAGGCCCACCAAGTTTAACAAGTTTATTTAATGCTTATTCCTAAGACTAACTCTCCTCAACCAATGAGGTAAATGACCAAATTATTGATGCTCATTTTTGTATCCTTTGTATGCCTATCTAAGTCTTTTTTTCGGTCAATTCAATAAGATTTTTTTCCAAATCAACTTTCATTTTAGCATAGCTTTCCGTGATGGCAAAATATCGTTCAGGCTCATTTTTTAAGTATTGGCATTTTATAAAAAAAATAGTTAAATATTTTATAGCAAAAATGAGCTACACTCCTCCGATATTTTACCTGACAAATTACTCAAAACTACTCAAAACTACTCTTTTATAGAAAAAACTGCTTCATTCCCCCATTATTATCAAAAATCCTTATTAATTTGTCCCTCAAATTAAAAACGAATGCAAAGAATATTCTTAATCTTCACTTGTTGGATTATCAGCCAAACCAGTTTTTCACAAACTGATTTCTCGGGCGTTTGGACGGGTGTCGTTACGCAAGAAAATAAAGCGATTGGTTTTTTTTACCAACTCAATCTGACCCAAGATGGCGCAGAAGTGAAGGGTACTTCCTATTCTAAAACGGAAGATGAATCCAAAACTGGTGAGTTTGCCGTGGCGGGTGTTGTTGAAAACAACGAACTAATTTTACAAGAAGTCAATCAGTTGAAACCGAAGGATGAAAAGTGGTGTATGAAGAATTTGAGGCTGAAATTATCCGACAATCAAGCCAGTGTTTGGGTTGGTGGAGCATGGACAGCGACAGGTTGTTCCCCTGGAAAAGTTAGATTGGAACGAAAGCGAAAAGGCGATTTTTCAACAGATGGAGTGTCCAAAGAAGAAGCTATTTTTGGCAGTTGGGCAGGCTCCTTATCTCAGTCCGACCGCGAATATGGTTTCTATTTTGAAATGAACTTAGCAACCAATGATATCGGTACTTCCTATATCGTGGCAGAAGGAAATGGCGGTAGTTGTACACATGACATGACTTGGATTTTGATAGGTAATTCCTTTAATTTTTCCGAAAATGAAATCGTACGTAAGGAAAAACCTAAGTGGAAATGGTGCATCAAATCAGGTAGTTTAACCTTTCGAGAAGAAGCCAACAAATACGTAATGGAAGGCAAATGGGAAGGCTATATCGAAGGATTCACAATGGAAACTGGAGCTTGTGCATCGGGAAATTTATATTTGGAAAAACCCATTATACGCAGTCGGGAAGAATTTCAAAAAATGGACATAAGCATGTATGAGGTCAAGCAAAATCGAGAAGTGAAAGTCGCGCGAATGTTAGAAGTGCACAGTCCTAATTTGAAAATAAAAGTATGGGACAATGGGATTGTCGATGGCGATGTTTTGTCCTTGTTTTTAAATGGAGAAATGCTATTTGACAATCATCGAGTTACCAAAAATAAACGGGGCATCAATGTCGAATTAAAAGAAGATATCAACCTACTAATCTTACACGCCGAAGACCTCGGAGACATTAAACCAAATACCGTCGCCGTATCAATTCATGATGGCGTCAAGGAACAGATTTTGATATTGAGTTCTAATCTTCGCGAGAGTGGCGCAGTGATGATTAAGCAGTTTAAAATGAAAGAATAATTCCTAGATATTCATTCAAATTCACCTAAAGAATACGGAATAACTAAATGCAGATTCTTGGAAGAGCAGTTTTACGCTCATTTTTTGCTTTGAAAGTTCGATTTATATTCATAATAAAGTATTTTCAAAGTAAAAAATGAGCACAAAATATCATGTCAAGAATCTATAGTTATTTTTTTGCGTTCCTAACTCAATTCACCACTCATAAGCAGCATTTTTTCTTATCAGTCGTTGTTTATTATACAATCCTTTTAAAGAAAACAGAGATACGCTCTCCTTGATTTAATTTGAAAAAACTAATTTATAATTTAATCCTTTGTACAATAGATAATAAATGCTACAAAATTTACTGCTAATTTTTGTTTTCGTTGGACTTTTAAGTACTTCCTTTTCCTGTAAAGTGACGAATGACGAGGATACATCGATTAATGTTGACCCCATTTTCAACTTAGAAATGGTCGAAGATTTACAAAATAATCGGGAATTGAGTTTTTGGGTACGGTCCATTGAATTGCAGGAATGCGTCAATTTTACGATTAGTTACAATTTAGAGAAGACCACCTCCGAAATCAATATTGGATTAAACGATATCATTCCACCCTCCGATTGTATCATTGGTAATGAACCTGCGGAAGCAGAACTCAAACTTGGGTTCTTACCGCTTGGACGGTTTTTTAGTACAGAATTTAACCTTAAAAACACCGTTCAAAACAAAGGGAAACTAACAATCAATACGGATGCTTATCTTTTAGAATTGGAGTCAATGGATGGGCTTGGAAGCGTAACGGAAAAGCTGTACAAAGTTCCTAATAACCTTATTTGGGGATATACCGCCTATCATAATGATGCTATTGCTGAAAATGTTGCGACCAATTTTCAAGCAAACTTATCCGAACTAACCAGTGAAAAGACATTGTCTACGGGCTATTACGGACATTTTTCGATTGCAGAAGATGCTGCTTTAAGTTTCGTTCAAAATCCTGATTTTCAAAAAGTGACTACCTTTTATTATAATTATTTTGGCGAAAGTCAAGAATTAATAGATTTGATGGAAGATTATCGAAGCAATAATAATGCGAATGACATTCAGTTTAAAATTTTCACCGCTAAAGGAGAAGTTTTTTAATCGATTTAATCGAATAGGTAAGTAAGTACGTAACACTATTTATTGGGGTAATTTGAAAACATCTTTATTCCGCTATTTTCCTCTTAAAAATAGTTCCGTGATGTAGACCATGCAACGATTTTTAAAA
>JBLHWU010000203.1:0-11068 GCA_047629355.1 Saprospiraceae bacterium
TGCAAGAATTAGCCGCAAAAATCATTGAAAACAGCGGACAAACCATCGCAGCAGTAAAAAAATTATACCATTTTGGTAGCAAACATTCGCTATTGGAAGGTTTGGAATATGAGCGCAATTACAAAACGGAATTGACGGATAAAGCGGATGATTTATTGAACTTTAAGAAGAAAATATAAAAGAGGTGTCAGGAGTCAGGGAACAGGTATCAGAAAGGGCACATGATTGACCTAATAGTCTAAAAGCGAAGCCTTCTGCCCCCTGACCCCTGTCTCCTGACACCTAAAAAGAATATGGCAAAAGATAAAAATAACATCCGCGAAGACCTCGCAGAATTTCATCAACGACAATCCTATTTATACGATGAAAACCGCCCTGAAGCTGTCCAAAAACGGCGAGCCAAAGGACGGCGAACTGCCCGCGAAAATATCGCTGATTTATGCGATATCGATAGTTTTTTAGAACATGGTTCCCTAATCATTGCAGGTCAGCGAGGTCGAAAATCACGGCAGGAATTAATTGAAAAAACACCTGCCGATGGCTTGGTTTCGGGCATTGGTGAAGTGAATGGTGAATTATTTGGAAAAGAAGCGTCCAAATGTGTGGTTTTGAGCTATGATTACACCGTTTTAGCGGGAACGCAAGGCGGTTTTAATCACAAGAAAACCGACCGCATGATGGCGATTGCTCGTCAAATCAAAAGACCTATTGTCTTTTTTGTGGAAGGCGGCGGCGGACGACCAGGCGATGTCGATTTTATACCAATTTCCGTCGGTGGATTGGATTTGATGACGTGGGTAGAATTTGCTAAATTGAGTGGGAAAGTTCCACGAGTTGCCATTGTTGAAGGCTATTGTTTCGCAGGAAATGCCGCAATTGCAGGCTGTGCAGATGTGATTATTGCGACAGAAAATACTTCGATTGGTATGGGTGGTCCGTCGATGATTGAAGGCGGTGGTTTGGGTAAATTTCATCCAAAAGAAATTGGTCCCGCAGCCATGCAAACGGCGAATGGCGTCATTGATATTTTAGTAAAAGATGAAGCCGAAGCGGTCGAAATCACCAAGAAATACTTGTCTTATTTTCAAGGGAATATCAACGATTGGACTTGTCAAGACCCCATTCATCTTCGCAATGTCATTCCAGAAAATCGAAAATTTGGCTACGATGTTTTAAAGGTCATTAATGCACTCTGCGATGATGATTCGGTCTTGGAATTACGGGTGAATTTTGCTCGAAATATGGTCACCGCACTCGTTCGGATTGGCGGCAGACCAATGGGTTTGATTGCCAACAATCCTCGACATTTGGGTGGCGCGATTGACAGTGATGCAGCGGATAAGGCAGCGCGATTTATGCAGTTGTGCGATGCGTTTGGTTTACCGATTTTGTCGCTTTGTGATGCCCCTGGTTTCATGGTTGGGCCTGCTTGCGAACAGACGGCGATGATTCGACATTCTTCCCGAATGTTCGTCGTGGCGGCTTCTCTGCAAGTACCGATGATGACGGTCGTTTTGCGCAAAGCCTACGGATTGGGTGCGATGGCGATGGCTGGCGGGAGTTTGCATGCGTCCCTATTTACGGTGGCTTGGCCGACGGGTGAATTTGGGGCAATGGGCTTGGAAGGCGCGGTCAAATTGGGTTTCAAAAAGGAACTGGATGCGCTTGATGACCCTGAAGAAAAACAGGCTTTATATGATAAATTGGTGCGCGGTGCATATAAGCAAGGTAAGGCGATGAATGCGGCGGCGGCGTTGGAATTTGATGAGGTGATTGACCCGAAGGATACGAGGCGGTGGGTTTTGAATGGGTTGGAGAGTTTTGGGGAAATTGAAGGGAGTGGAAGGATGGTGGATTGTTGGTAGGATTTTTCAATCCGTGCCTTTGAATAATTTTTAATCTAGAAAGTATAACCAATGGGAAGTTTTGCGATTAAAATAATAGCTCAAAAAGAGCTAAAAGATATTAAATGGAAACAAGTTGCGGATAAATTCAAAGAACTTTATCACCTTGATAATAACGATAAGTAAAAACGATTCAATAACTTGGGCCATTATGCTTGTCCTTTTCCCTTCTAAAAAACACAAAAAATAGTTCCGTAACGAAGGCTATGCAACGATTTTTTGAATTCTTTAGAAGAAAAAATTACGGCGCATTATGGTCCAATTTATTAAATCGTTTTTACTAAGGATAAAAGAATTTTTGAGACTTATAGTTGGAAAGGAATAGTAGATTTGAAAAATGAATCCTTGTTATCTGATTCTTATTTTATTCAAAGGTATCATCGTTTTAATACCAGAGGGATAAAGATGAACTGGACTAATATATTGGGAATGGGCTATCGAGTATATTCGTTTTTTGATTATCCCAGAATATTTGAAAGGCGACTTCCATTTTATTATAAAACGCTTTCCAATTCTCACCTAAATCAAGTCAAGAAAAAAGCTTTTGAATGTGGTTTTGGAATAGAAGTAGAAGTTTATGGTCAATTTAAAGAATATCCAAGAGAAATTGGTCTGTTCTTAGTTGCTTTAGCAGAAACTGTTGATGGAATTATTGATACCGATATTGGAAATGGTTATGCGCAATCATACATAGGTGAGGATATTCCCATAGGCTATTATACAGTAAATGAGTTCAAAAAAGCAATTAACAATAAACCAAAGAAGCTTTCATGTGGAATTAGTGCTTTAATAAGTGATGTTTTTGGTGAAAATGAAATTATCCAAAAAGAAGCTAAAAAGTTAGCAACTCGAATTACTAATCAATCATGGGGTATACATTCAGATTTAATAAATGTATGTTTGTTAAGATTGTCAGAAGGAAATATTAAGCAATTAAACAACTACTTTCCTGTGAAAAACGTACAAGAAATTATTAAATTGGGAAAGGGCAAGCAATTTAAAAAACTTGGATTTTGGAATTTTGATGATTTTCATCCTTACGAAGAGGAAGAATTTTTAATTGAGTACCCAACTTTATACAAATATTTCAAAGGAATAGAATTTTAAATCGCCAAAAATTATGAAAGAACAAAACAAATTAGTCGTTTTTCAAGAAAAAGATATCCGCCGCATTTGGCATCAAGAAGAATGGTGGTTTGCAGTTCTTGACATTATCGAAGTGCTGACGGACACTACTGACCCGTCGCAATATTTTAAAAGAATGCGACAGCGGGATGAGGCATTGAAAAGCTACGTGGGTACAAATTGTACCCACGTAGCTTTGGAAGGCAAAACAGGAAAGAAACGAAAAACAACTATTGGAAATACAGAACATGTTTTTCGAATTATTCAGTCTATTACCTCTCCAAAAGCAGAACCATTTAAACAATGGCTGGCAAAAGTGGCGTATGAACGGATTCAGGAAATTGAAAATCCAGAACTTGCTGCGGAAAGAGCACGACAATATTATAAGGAATTGGGATACAGTGACGATTGGATAGCCAAACGTTTGCAATCCATTGAAGTCAGAGGAAAATTAACAGATGAATGGAAGGAAAGAGGCGTGAAAGAAGGCATTGAATATTCCATTTTAACTGCTGAAATCTCCAGTGCGACTTTTGGTATGAAACCATCAGAATACAAAGAATTTAAAGATTTAAAACGGGAAAATTTACGTGACCATATGACTGATTTAGAATTGATATTTACCATGCTTGGAGAAACAGCGACTAAGAATGAAGCACAAAATACAGATGCAAAAGGATTTAATGAGAATAAAAAAGCTGCTATCAAAGGAGGAAGCGCCGCTGGAAAAGCATTAAATACTTTTGAGCAAGAAATGGGGCAAGAAGTTGTTTCTGATAAAAATTATAAAGGACAAATTGCAGAAGCGAAAAAGCAAAAAAAGATAGCAACAGAAAATAAAAAACATCCAAACATTTAAAATAATTTTTATGCAAACCATAAAAAAAACTAAAAAAAATGCCTACACCATCCTCCAACTCAACCGCCCAAAAGTCAACGCCATCAACCACCAAATGGTCAAAGAATTACAGCAGACTTTTAGCGACTTGGAAGCAGACGATACGGTACACGGCGTCATCCTCACAGGCACGCCACATTTTTTCTCTGCAGGCTTAGACGTCATCGAACTTTATGATTACGACGAGCCGAAGATGCGGGCATTTATGATTGATTTTGGCGCATTGCATGTACAAATGGCTCGTTTTGCCAAGCCCTTGATTTGTGCAATTAACGGACATTCACCAGCAGGCGGGACGGTATTTGCGATTACGGCAGACCATCGAATTATGGTGGAGGGTGAAAAATACGGCATCGGACTGAATGAAGTCGCCGTCAATGTGCAAATTTCCCACAACTTAGCCTTCGCTTATGCGTTTTGGTTAGGGAACCGCAAGGCGCACCAATTCACTATGGACGGCAAATTATTGAGTCCAACCGAAGCCCTCGCGAGTGGTTTGGTGGATGAAGTAGTGACTGCCGAGGAGTTATTACCGCGAGCAGAAGCAAAAATGCAGCAGTATTTACAAGCCAATCCCGATATTTTGCGCAATACCAAAAACAGAGTGCGGAAGGTTTGGTGGAATCAATTGGAAACGCATGGCGAGGCGGATTTGGAAGCGGCATTGGAAGTGTGGTGGAGTGCCGATGTGAGAGGGCGAATGAAAAGGTTGATTGATAAGATTAGTAGGAAAAAGTAGATTATCTCTTTTGAAAAAGAACCCCCAACCCCTTTAGGGATTGGGAGTTCTTGAAAAATGAAAACAAATTTAAAATATTATTGGTAGCGAACACGAAAAACACCCGCTACCTAATTACATAGAATATACAAAATAAACCAATAAAAATTATTATGAAAGAAGCAGTAATCATCTCCACCGCTCGCACACCAATCGGGCGCGCATACAAAGGCGCATTGAATGCCACCCAAGGACCAACAATGGCAGGTTGGGCAATCGAAGCAGCTGTCAAACGAGCAGGTATTGATCCTGCCGAAGTCGATGATGTGATTATGGGTTGCGCCATGCCACAAGGCACGACGGGAATGAATATCGGTCGAATGGCAGCACTTGCAGGTGGTTTGCCAGTAACCGTAAGTGGGATGACAATTGACCGGCAATGTTCGTCGGGCATGATGGCCATTGCGACGGCAGCCAAGCAAATTATTTCGGATGGCATGAGTGTGGCGATTGGCGGTGGCTTGGAATCCATTAGTTTGGTGCAGACTAAAGATATGAATACTAAGTATTTAGTAGACAAAAAATTGGTGGCGAAACACAAGCACGTTTACATGCCGATGTTGCAAACTGCGGAAACCGTTGCCAAACGCTACGGTATTTCGCGCGAAGCACAAGATGAATATGGCTACCAAAGTCAAATGCGTACTGCAGCCGCACAAGCAGCAGGTAAATTTGACGATGAAATCATTCCAATTACGACGATAAAAGGCGTGATGAATAAAGAAACCAAGGAAGTTTCGTTTCATGAAGTCACTTTGACCAAAGACGAAGGCAACCGGCCAACGACCACTTTGGAAGGTTTATCAGGCTTGCGTCTCGTCAATGAAGGCGGAACAATCACCGCTGGAAATGCAAGCCAAATGTCAGACGGTGCATCCGCGTGTGTATTGATGGATTCCAAGTTGGCATCACAGCGAAATTTGAATCCATTAGGTATTTATCGAGGCATCGCTGTCGCAGGTTGTGAGCCAGATGAAATGGGGATTGGACCAGTTTTCGCCATTCCAAAATTGCTAAAAGCACATGGCTTAACCATCGACGATATCGGCTTGTGGGAACTCAATGAAGCATTTGCAGTGCAAGTATTATATTGTCAAGAAAAACTGGGTATTCCAGCTGAATTGATGAACGTTAACGGCGGCGCAATTTCTATCGGACACCCGTATGGCATGAGTGGTTCGCGGATGGTCGCACATGCTTTGATTGAAGGGAAAAGACGTGGTGCGAAATATGTGGTTAGTACAATGTGTGTAGGCGGAGGAATGGGCGCAGCGGGGTTATTCGAAGTCGCTTAAAAATGGGTATTGGGTTTTAGGTACTGGGCATGACGTGTTCTACCCACACAGTACCTCAAACCCAATATCACGGGGTTGAATTGGTTCTATTTTAATCTTTTTGCTCCTTTTTTCCTTGACGAAAAAAGAAGCAAAAAAGTCAAGACTTTCGATATTTTGGCTAAAATTCTAATGCAAATAGCAATCAAAACCAAACTCATCCTCCTATTTTGCTCACTCCTTTGAGCCTCTGGGCTCAAGCAAGCGCAGGAACTCAAACAAGGTTTTTCATTAGCTAGTTGCATTAGAATTTCTTAACGCCAAAATCTCTAAGGTCGAAGCAAACCGTAAATTTCAGAACCAATCAACTCTGACAATACCATCTAAAATGAGTAAACTTTATTTTTTTCGCCACGCCCAAGCCTCTTTCATGGCTGATAATTACGATAAATTATCTGAACACGGCGAGCGACAATCTACAGAATTGGGCAATTATTTAGTGGCAAAGGATTTTCATTTTGATAAAATATTTGTGGGACCGTTAAGTCGGCAGCAACGGACGTTTGAAATTGTAGCCAATATTTTTAAAAAGGAAGGAAAAGCCATTCCCGAAGCGGTAATCGTTCCTCAATTAAAGGAACATTCGGCGACGGATGCGATGCATGTTGTGTTTCCAAGATTGATGCAAGAAAGTGCGTATGTCCGAGATTTATTGGAAGCGGTTAAAACCAATCCAAAGCTGAAAAGGCGAAATAATTTGCTGGCATTTCAGTATTTTATGGATGAATGGGCGGTGGGTAATATCGTCGTTCCAGAAATTGAATCATGGGCGGGTTTTAGAAGAGAAGTCAAAAAGGGGCTGGATTTTATTTTAAAAAATACTGGAAAAGGGGAGACGATTGGTGCATTCACTTCTGGCGGCACGATTGCGTCGATTGCGGCGGAGTCTTTGTTTTTAAAAGAGGAACAACGAGTTTCAGCGATGAATTTTTCTTTACGAAACACCTCCTTTAGTTCCTTTTTATTTTCAAAAGGGATTTTTAACTTATTGAGTTTTAATGAATTGCCGCATTTGGAAAAGGAGATGGTGACGTTTGTTTAGTATAATTTTCTCCCTCCAATAAAAAATAGTCCGCGTTGCCTGCGGCAACGCGGAGTGGTTTTTGCGGGGTGAGACGATTTTTGCAAAATCATCTCACTCCGTAAACTCCCAAAAATTGATAAATGAAATATCTATTCTTTGTTACAATTTTTCTTACCGCTTGTCAGCCAAAGCAACCACCCGTTTTTACAATCGCTGCCGCTGCAAACATCCAATTTGCGATGCAAGAAGTCGTCGCTGATTTTGAAAAAAAGCATGCTATAAAAACGAATTTAGTCATTGGTTCTTCTGGAAAATTAACGGCGCAGATTCAGCAAGGCGCGCCGTACAGTATTTTTCTATCTGCCGATAAAAAGTATCCAGAATTGTTATTTGAAAATGGAAAAGCAACCAATTCACCGCAAGTTTATGCTTTAGGAAACTTGAAGCTATGGTCAAGTAAAAAGATGATTATCAATGATTTACAAGACTTAACTAAGCATAAAATCAAAAAAATAGCCATCGCCAATCCTAAAACCGCTCCTTATGGAAAACAAGCGGAAAATGTTTTAAAATATTACAACCTCTGGGATACTATCCAATCCAAATTAGTTTTCGCTGAAAATATCGCTCAAACCAATCAATACATTTTATCCGGTGCTTGCGACGTTGGATTCACCGCAGCATCCACAGCTTTCGCCAGAAATGTTGACCATCAAGGGACGTGGTTGGAGATTGACGCAGATAGCTATTCTCCTATCGAACAGGGCGCAATTATTACAACTTTCGGTCAAAAAAACAATCCAGAAATCACCAAACAATTTTACGATTTTCTTTTTTCCGATTCTGCAAAAACTATCTTTGCCCATTATGGGTATTTAACGGTTAACGGTTAATGTTTAATGACGCCCCACCCATTAAATATTACCCATTACCCATTAATCATTAAACATTAAGAGTATGTTTTGGGAAACGCTGTTATTAACTTTTCAATTAGCTACCGTCACGACCCTGATGCTAATGGTCATCGGCATCCCAATGGCGTATTTTTTAGCACTAAGCAAATCACGGTGGAAACCCATTTTTGAAGCTTTAATTAGTATGCCGATTGTGTTGCCACCGACGGTCATTGGCTTCTATTTGCTACTATTGTTTAGTCCAGAATCTAGTTTTGGTAGCTTTTTGGATGAAGTTTTTGACCTACAATTGGCGTTCACATTCACGGGTTTGGTGATTGGGTCGATGATTTATAGTTTGCCATTTATGGTCAATCCAATTCAAGCAGGGTTACAAAATTTACCACCGAATTTAGCGGAAGCCTCCTATACTTTAGGTAAGGGGAAACACGAGACGCTGTGGCGAGTTTTGCTGCCAAATATCAAACCTGCTTTGTGGACAGGCATTATCCTTTCTTTCGCGCATACGATTGGCGAATTCGGTGTAGTGCTAATGATTGGCGGCAATATTCCTGGGCAAACACGGGTAGCGTCGATTGCGATTTATGACGAGGTAGAGAGTTTGAATTACAGCATGGCGAATGAATATGCACTGATTTTATTTCTGTTTTCGTTCGTGGTTTTGGTTATTATTTATAGTTACAATAGGAAGAAACAGAATGGTTATTTTTAATCACCTTATTTTAAAAAAGGGAGTTTGATGGTCGAAAAAGGTTTTGCAAAAACCTTTTTCGACCATCAAGACCTCACCCGTTTTGCCGCAGGCAAAGCGCATTTTTTTTTCGAACTGATAAAAAACAATGCATCCATTTTTATCCATAAATATCAAAAAAGAACTGCACACTGCCGAAGGAAAATTCCCTTTGACGGTAAAGTTAGCTATTGAAAAAGGTGAATTCCTGGCGTTAACGGGATCTTCAGGTGGCGGTAAAACAACCTTACTACGCTTAATTGCTGGTTTAGAAAAATCAGAGGAAGGACAGATTATTTTTGATAAAAAAACATGGTCAAATACAACTACAAATCAATTTATTGCGCCTCAAAAACGCAGCATCGGCTTTGTTTTTCAAGATTACGCCCTTTTTCCAAATATGACGATTCAACAAAATTTGGCATTTGCATTAGATCAAAACGCAGACAAAAATAGGGTAGGGGAATTGATGGAATTAATGGAGTTGACTGCCTTGGCTAATCGGTTTCCACAAAAATTATCTGGTGGTCAGCAGCAGCGTGTAGCTTTAGCGCGGGCATTGGTTCGACAGCCGAAAATTCTGTTATTGGATGAACCACTTTCGGCTTTAGACACAGCGATGCGACAGCGTTTGCAAGATGATTTAAAGCGGCTGCACGAAACGTATGATTTGACGACAATTCTGATTTCTCATGATGAACGAGAGATTTTTAAATTAGCCAATCGCGTTATTTGTATTGAAAATGGACAAGTAAAAAAAATAGGAACGCCAAGTGAAGTTTTAAAAGATAAAGGCATTTTTGGAAAGGTTCAAAGTCTGGAATTGGAAGGAAATTTAGTAAAAATAACTTATAAAACAAATGGCGAATTATTGACGATTTCATTACCTAAAAGTAGGGCTGTAAGTTATAAAATTGGTCAAAATATCTTCATTTCGTAAAATATTTAAAAACCTCTGACTTCTGACCTCTCACTCATTTCTTTTTAAAAACCGTCGCAAACAACATATCCGTCACCAAATCTACATGCTGCTCGATTTCTGCTTCCTCAAATACATCAACAGCATACTTTTTTTGCATCAATGGCGCTAAAGTAAAAAATGCACTCATCATACCAAAAGTAATACTCAGATAATTGGCAGGCGACATTTTAAAGGCAGATTCCACGTTCATATAGGACTTGTAAAAAGCATCTACTTTTTCAGAAAATGGCGTCAATGCCGCTTTCATCACCCACTCTGTGCGTTCCGTCGTTTGTGTCAATTCATGCATCAAAACCTTGTGTAATTCGATGTTTTCAGACATGAAATAAATAAAATGTCGAATCAATGCTTTTCCCAATAAGGTCGTATCGGCACCTTTAAACAACCGCACCGTTTTCTTCGATTCTTCATCATATTTTATCGAAGAAGCAGTAATAGATTTTTTCCAAATATCCAATTTACTACCAAAATGATAGTGTAATAACGAATCATGTACCTTCGCTCGCTTAGCAATTGTACTGACACTTACGCCCTCAAAACCAAATTCTGCAAAAGCTTCTAACGCTACTTTTAAAATAGCTTCTTTGTTGATACTTTCTCTACCCGCAGGTCGTCCGACTTTTCTTTTTTGCTGCATTTTGTTGAATGATAAAAATTGAATTCTCTCTGTAGGGGGCGCACCCTTGTGGTTGCCCATTGTTGCATTTTTACTAGATGTTGGGCGACCACAAAGGTATGCCCCTAATATTTTGAGAAGGCAAAGATAGAAATTCTTAAAAATTAATTAAGTAGTTCGTTAATTAATTATTCATTTCTCTTAAAAAAGACCAATCGGTATATTTTTAATCAAAAAAGATTGTTTTTATTTGGAAATATTAAACAAAGCATCTATTTTTGGGCAAATTTTTAATTAAGTATCAACTTAATTAAATAAAAATCGTTCAATTCTTATGAATACACTTAATTTAATTAAAAAAGAGGATTACGTCATTGTTGAATTAAATCGCGGAAAAGTCAACGCGATTGACAGCGAGCTCATGACCGAATTGGGTCAAACCTTTCGAGATTTAGAAAAAGACGAGTCGGTGAAAGGCGTGATTTTGACAGGCAGACCGCATTGCTTTAGTGCGGGATTGGATGTTGGTGCATTGCTTGGCGGCGGTGCTGACGGTGCACGCGTTTTCTGGGATGCTTATTTAAATGGTTTGAAAGCCTTGATTGAATTCTCGAAACCGTTCGTTTGTGCAATTAACGGTTACGCACCTGCGGGCGCGACAATCTTGGCATTGTGTGCTGATTATCGCATCATGGGCAAGGGGGCAAAACACGTCATGGGCATGAATGAATTTAACATGTCGATGCAGATTCCTGAAATGATG
>JBLHWU010000204.1:0-11053 GCA_047629355.1 Saprospiraceae bacterium
TTTTTTTTTCAAAAAAGCCCCCTCTTTCTGAGGGCTTTTCCGAAAAAAAATAGTGATGAACGAAATAGAAAATAGGTGAAAAGAAAAACTATCTTAAAAATATGTCCTGATTTTTTGAACCACTTCACTATTCCTGATTCAACAATGAATATAATAAGCAATAAATTACTTTTACTTTCCAATAGATTAGAAGAAGTAAGCAACTATAATATCGATGTCCTAAAAAAAACTTGATGATTTTGTAGAGCGAAAATCATCAAGTAATCCTGACGAAACAATTTGGATAATATTAAAAAACAAAGTTGCAAAAGGAAAAATTGAAGAAGTATTAGACAAATTAAAGAAGAACGTTCTCGAAATTAAAAGCAATGAAATAACAAATATATTTATGCTTATTATGTCAGATTATTCAAGATTAAAAAATTACGGCGCATTATGGTCCAACTTATTAAATCGTTTTTACTAATACGCAAAGTTTCGAAAATATAGAATTGAAAAGAAGTATGATTAATAGTAATATACTTAAGTTAATTGATGAAATAGAAATAGAAAAGGGTGGCTAACCTTATTGCTGCACAAGCATTAATGTCGAAAACTTCTAAATTCTCAATATTTTGTATAGCATCTATGCCACGACATTGCTACTACTTTAAATAAAGCATTCACATCCAATGTAAAACGAAAAAAGATGATGCTAAAAGAGCATGTATTAGACAATCCCGTCTGGAACTCTTTAAATCAAGTACACAAAGGTTTTTCTATAACGCATCAAGCGGTGAAATTTTACAATCCAGCATACTGTCTTTTTGGTGGTTCTGTTGATGTTGCTAAGTCGATAAACGGCATTAGTGAATATTCAAGTATGGTTGATGATTTTTTTGTAGTTGGAGAAAAGCCTTTATTGGATAGTTCTGTGGCTATAAAAAGAGACCTGGTCTGTAATCAAATGGTTTTGGAGGAAAGAATCGATATGGAGTTGCGGGAGCAAATTATTCACTTGAAAGATGAAAATAAAAAGCGGGAGTTGTTTGATTTGGTTAGCTTAGTTCAGCCAGGCTACTTCAAAAATAAGACGGTAGATTTAGAAAAATATTTTGGAATATATAAAGCGCATAAATTGATATCGGTGACTGGCGAAAGAATGAAAATGAACGAATTTACAGAAATAAGTGCGATTGTAACTCATCCAGAACATACAAGATGGTTATGCTAAACAATTAATAAAGCATACGACAGACCAAGTATTTGATGAAAATAAAATACCTTATCTACATGTTGTGGAATCAAATATTGGTGCAATTAAGCTTTATGAAAAATTAGGATTCTCAACAAGGCGAAAAATAAATTTTTGGAATTTAGGCAATGCGAAATAAATTATTTATCCCGCACACACCGAAACCCCGTATGTTCTAATCCTGTATCTGCACTGGATTTCATTCGCGAAGCCGTCCGATAACCAGAACAATAATTGTCATTACACAAGAAAGACCCGCCGCGTGTCACCTTTTGCGCTGTATTGGGCATGGAAGGGTCATAGCTGATTTTTGCGCCTTTGGGATTGCTTTTTTCGCCCCGTTCTTCCGCACAATTATAGTATTCGTAATGATACCAATCGCTGCACCATTCCCAGACATTGCCCGCCATATCGTAGAGTCCATAGCCGTTGGGCGCATAAGATTTTACAGGTGCAAGTCGTTCAAAACCATCTAAAACATCATGCTTCACTGGAAAAACACCTTGCCAGAAATTCGCAGGATAGTCGTTGTCAATCAATAATTCATTTCCCCAAGGAAATACTTCGTTAACTTTGCCACCGCGAGACGCATATTCCCATTCTGCTTCCGTCGGCAATCTTTTTCCAGCCCATTTCGCATACGTCATCGCATCGTACCAACTGACTTGCACGACAGGCGCATTGTCGTCTAGTTTAAAATTAGCATTCTCGCCTTGTGGCTGCTTCCAGTTCGCATTTTTGACCAATGTCCACCAATCTGCCACGCCATAATTGCCTACTTTTTCAGTCGCCATATTGAAAACTAAGGCAGCTGGTTCTAGCATTTCCGCAGGCGGTGGCTTGGTATTCGGTGGCAATTGTGCCAAGATTTCTTCCAATGGAACCGGGCGTTCGGCGGTCGTAATGTAACCCGTCATTTCGATGAATTCTCGAAATTGCGCATTGGTGACTTCCGTTTCATCCATCCAAAAATCGTTGATTTCGACGGCGTGTTTGGGGAATTCATCTTTGCGCGGTTGGTAGCTCGCGGTCACTGTTTCTGAGGGGTTAGGGCGGAGGTCGCCACCCATTTGGAATTGTCCGCCTTTGATGGATTTCATGCCAGAGAAATTGCTGGCTTTAGCTGCATTGGTTGGCATCGCTTTGATTTCTTTTAGGGCAGATTCGTTGAGGAAATTGCTGCCTTTGTTGGGGGCGTAGCACATGGGGATTTGTAAAGATTTAGTGGTGGGTTGCTGTTCTGGTTTGGGGTTTTGGCAGTGGGAGAATAGGAAGATTAGGAGTAGGAGTGATTTTATATGCATGATTGTTGTGTGATTTCTTATTGACTGATCGTATGGAATACTCTTGAAGAGATTGAATATGAATAACTGTAGATGCAATCTGCGGAAAGCAAAAAATGGTAGCAACTCTGAAGGAGTTGAATGTTACAGATGAAGGTTCAACTCTTCCAGAGTTGCGAGAACCTCTCTTCTTATCCCTCGGATTGCATCCGAGGTTATTCGGATTGCATCCGAGGTTATTCGGATTGCATCCGAGGTTATTCGGATTGCATCCGAGGTTATTCGGATTGCATCCGAGGTTATTCGGATTCAACTACTTCGTAGTTATTTAGTGCGTGGCATAAGTTAGGCAATAACAACTAATAAATTAAACATTTTATGCTGCTCTTTTTCATTCTAAGAAATCCTAAAAAATGGACTATAATGCCAACTATGCTTAATTTTTAAAATCTCTTAGAATGAAAAAGGGCTAAGCTAAAACGTCCAATTTATTAATTGTAATTGCCTTATTGATATAAAAATGCAGGTACAGCGCGCCGTCCCTCTTGGTAACTCCAATATATATCCTTCTTAAACCCACCGTATTGGAATAAATTCCAACTTTTCTTTTCACGACATAGTGCAGATAATTCACATAGCCATATAGCTTTTTGTAGCTTAATTTCAGCTATTCGAGCTAATTTAAAACTGTTTTAAGTGATTGGAAATCAATCGTTTGAATTATAAAAACTTGTTTTTTGCAAATTTTCACAAACATGGTAATAGATAGCTAATTTTAGCTCTCTGAAAACTATGTGGTTATGTGAATGCTATCTGCGCTATGTGATAAAAAACTGCGTCACACATTTAAGTGAAATTCTATCATGCGGTAGTAAGGGAATTGGTAAAAAATAATCTACCCGCTCTGAACTCATTCTTTTTCTATTTAAAAAACTTAACAAAAGTCTCAAATGACCAGCTATGCTCGCTTTTTTAAGATTCCTTAAAAAAAAATAACTAATGGGTACCTTATTTATTACCAACTCTTTAAGGAATGCGAATTAAATAAACTCAGACTCTTGAGAGGATATTTTGCCCCCATTCTTTACTTTAAAAATACTCATTATATCAACATAAATGGCACTTTCAAAGCAAAAAGGGAGAACAAAGCCGCTCTCTCAAGAGTCTAACTTTACTTATTTCACGTTCCTTACTTTTAGATGTTCGATTAATTGTGTTCAGGTACTTACTGGTTTGTATCACACTCTACAAATAACCAATTAACGAACAGCAATTATTTAGTGTAAAATATGCACGTTCATAGAGGCATCAGACCTATTTGAAAAAACCTGTTCTTATTCGTTAAGTCCGTGTAACTATCCTATCTAATAGGAAAGTTTTGACAAGCTGTTTTACGCTTGTACATCTTACACTTAGAATTGCTAATTCACAAATAATTAATCAAAAAATCACTCCACAAACAAAATCAACCCTTTCAAATAAGCCCCTTCCGGATGAAACAAACTTACCGGATGATCAGCTGGCTGCGACAAGTGTGCCATTACCTTAACCGTCCGCTGCGCCTCAATCGCCGCCGCTACAATCGTATTGTAAAACAAAGTCTTATCCACCACTTGCGAACAAGAAAAAGTAAACATAATGCCACCCGGTGCAATTTTTTCCATTGCTGCCGCATTCAAGCGTTTATAACCTTGCACCGCATTGTGGCGTTTTTTGATACTTTTCGCGTAAGCAGGCGGGTCAACGACCATGACTTCATATTCCGTTTCTGATTCTTTTAAAAATTTCAAAACATCAGCGGTATAGGATTCGTGATTTTTATCTTGAAAATTATTCAAGGTCACATTTTCCTCGGTCAAATCAATCGCTTTTTGTGAAATATCGACTGAATGTACTAATTTCGCACCCGCAGCCAACGCATAAATGGAAAAGCCACCAGAATAGCAAAACGCATTTAAAACGTTCTTATCCTTGCAATATGCCGTCAACGCTTGCCGATTGACCCGTTGGTCAAGAAAGAAACCCGTTTTTTGTCCAGTTTCCCAATTGACTTGAAATAAATGGTCATTTTCAGACACTGCTTTATCAGAAAAGCTACCAAAGAGATAGCCGTTCTCCATCGTCTCTGCATAATCATTGGGTAGCGTCGTTTCACTTTTATCATAAATAGCAGATAACTTCTCGCCATAAATCTCTTGCAAAGCTTGCGCTAATTTCTCGCGCTCCCGATGCATCCCAATCGAGTGACATTGAATCACCGCCGTATTGCCATAAATATCGATAATTAATCCTGGCGCACCATCGCCCTCGCCGTGCATGAGGCGATAACAATTGGTCGATTCGGAATCAATCAAATCTAATTTTTGGCGATAATCGACCGCTTTTTGTAATTTATTTTTCCAAAAAGCTAAATCTCCATCTGTTTGCTCAAAAGAAAAAATCCGCACCATAATACTCCCTTTATGGTAGTGTCCGGTCGCCAAATAATCGCCTTTAATGTCGAAAACCTCAACAACATCACCGTCTTTGGCTAATCCTTCGAACTTTTTAATTGCCCCCGAAAAGACCCATGGATGAAAGCGTCGAACGGCAACATCGCGCTTCGGGTGTAAAATAATTTTCGGAAATTCTGATTTTTTATTCTCCATTCTTTGTGTAATTCAATTTTAATTATACTTTTGCGGCTCGGGTGGCTCACGACCAGCTCCTTTTGAACTCCCCCAGGCAGGAAACTGAGCAAGGGTAAAAAGTTGAGCGGTGCGATGGGTTGCCCGTTTTTTATTGTCCAATTAAGGCGGTTACTAAAGTAACCGCCTTAATTATTTAGAAATTATCGCGCATTATTTTCAATTTTATACAAAATACATCGCTCCAGTCGATGCCCTTTCATCTTCGGATGGTCAAATTCTTCCACCTTTTTCATTCCTATTTTTTGCATCACTTTTTCGGAAGCTACATTCGTTAGGGTCGCAACGGAATAAATTTCTTTTAATCCAATCGTTTCAAATCCATATTTCAAACAAGCCTTCGCGCCTTCTGTCGCAAAACCTAGTCCCCAAGAACTTTTTTTCAAACGCCAACCAATATCTGTAAACGGTGAATATGGATTTTCATAAGTTTGTAAAGCTAGACCAAGGAAACCGATAAATTTTTGATTGTCCAATCGTTCAGCGGCAAAATAAGTATAATTATGTTTGTCCAAGTGCACATTGATGCGATTGGCTAAGCCATCCGATTCTTCGGGAGTCAGTGGGTTTGGAAAAAACTCCATAACCTCCATGCTTGCGTTCATTGCTGCAAAAATTGGCAAATCTGCTGGCTGAAATTTCCTAAATCCTAACCGTTCTGAAGTGAAAATATAAGTTGACATCTACTTTTTTTAAATAAATTATATTCAATTGTACGTCTTATCCTATGGTACGTGGTGGGTTCAGCCCACCTCGTACCTTTAGTTTTCAAGCAAAACCGACGAGTTGGGCGAAACCCACCGCGTTGGGATAACTCACGAGCAGTTTTTTTTATTCAAAATTAAAAACCATTTGTCCAAAGAAATAAACCCAAATCGCAATATAAACAAAAGTCGCAATCACAATTCCACGCATGGTTTCGTCCGCTTTTCTTCTATTGTAAAAGTTCAAGGCAATCGCATTGACGCCGATAGCAACAATGCCCGAAGTTCTTTCTTTAAATAATGGTCTAAAACCGTCATCGCTCGCAAAAGCTAGGCTTTCTAAGCCGGTGAAAAGTCCATAAAGTAGAGGGAAAGTAATTAGTGGAATTAAGATTCCAAGAATTAATCCGACGGAGAATTTATTTCGATTGAACATAATTTTTTGTTTGTTAGAACTAAATCAAAACATGGTGATTTTCAAAATCACCATGTTTTAAACTAAAAAAAATGGAAGCTAAAAAAGTTAGCTACATTACTTATTTTTAAAGGTTTTCCAAAGGTTTTAAACCCTCTAACGCTTCATACTTCGTCAAATCATGCCCAGCAGGCACAACCGAAATATAGCCATTATCCAACGCCCACATATCGGTGTCTTCCTTGCGGTCTTCATTGCTAAATTCACCAGCGAGCCAGTAATACGGACGTCCATGCGGGTCTTTGCCTTCCACATATTTTTCATTCCAAGAAGCATCGGCTTGACGGCAAATTTTAAAACCTTTCAATTCATTGGTTTTTAAATTTGGAATATTGACATTCAATAAATTAGCCGATTCAGGCATACCGTTTTCTAAAACATGCTTAACCAATTTTAATAAAAATGGCTTACACGAATCAAAATCCGCATCCCAGGCAAAATCCAATAACGAAAACCCAATAGAAGGAACGCCCTCAACGGAAGCTTCCATTGCTGCCGACATCGTGCCGCTATACAAGATGTTAATGGAAGCATTTGAGCCATGATTGATACCAGATAAACAGAGATTTGCCGTGCGTCCTCCGAGCGCGACAAATTTACCTAATTTCACGCAGTCCACGGGGGTACCCGAACATTCATAAGCTTTGATATCCTCGCCGAAAGTTTTGACAGGTTTCAATCGCAAAGGTTTAGATAGGGTAATCGCGTGTCCTTGTCCTGATTGTGGAGAATCTGGGGCAACAACGACAACTTCGCCAAGTTGTGATGCAATATCGACCAAGGCACGGATGCCTGGTGCGGTAATGCCGTCATCATTGGTAACTAAGATAAGTGGTTTTTTCATCGGTGATATTTTTGTGAAATTTATGCTATTTTTTTCAAGGGCGCAAAATTATGAAAATGATTTGACCAAAAGGGCAAGAATTTGAACCACCTTTGCAGAATCTTGTTCTAATCCTTCAAAACAGGAAATAAAATTGAAAAGAAATTTAATCTATGAGTAATTTTGGAAAAAAAGGCGTTTTATTAGTTAATTTGGGAACACCAGATGCTCCAACTGTAAGTGCCGTACGAAAGTATTTGAAGCAATTTTTGTTAGACCCTAGGGTAATTGATTATCCATGGATAGCGCGACAAATTTTGATTCGAGGTATTATTTTACCGTTTCGGTCACGAAGTTCGGCGAAATTGTACAAGCGATTGTGGGAAGAAAAAGGGTCGCCGTTGAAATTTCATGGCTATAAAGTAGCGGAAGAATTGCAAAAAATGATGGGCGACGAATACCATGTTGAGTTGGCGATGCGTTACCAAACGCCATCAATTGACGGGGCAATAGATAAAATGATGAAAGCTGGCGTGTCAGAAATTGTCGTTTTTCCAATGTTTCCCCAATATGCAAGTGCCTCGACGGGGTCGGCACACGAGGAAGTGATGCGGGTGATATCGACTTATAAGAATATTCCACCGATGAAAATTATCAATTCGTTTTATGATAATCCACAGATGTTGGATGTGATTGTTGAAAATTCTAAACCATTTAATTTCGATGATTACGACCACATTATTTTTAGTTATCACGGGATTCCTAAACGGCATTTACGGAACTCGGATATTTCTTGTAAATATTGCCAAAAGGTCGATAATTGCTGTGGAAAATTGTCGAAAGTGAACCAATTTTGCTACTCAGCGCAGAGTTATGCGACTACTCGTGCCTTGGTCGAGCGGCTAAAATTGCCAGCAGACCGTTATACCACTTCTTTCCAGTCTCGATTGGGGCGTGAAGAGTGGACGACCCCCTATACCATTGATGTTATTGAAGGTTTGGCAGAAAAAGGTGCGAAGAAATTATTGGTTTTTAGCCCAGCTTTTGTCGCTGATTGTTTGGAAACAACGGTCGAGATAAAATTTGAATATCAGGAGGATTTTGAAAAAGCCGGTGGAGAACATATTGATTTGGTGCCGAGTTTGAATGATAATCCGAAGTGGATTGAAGCGATTCGAGATATGGTATTGGAGGCTTAGCGGGTTGCCTTTTATTGGAAAAATTAAAGGTCAATAATTTTATTTGTCTGATGTGTTTTGACAAAGGGAGCTTGAGAGGCAAAATCCAGTTGCAAACCAGATTCTGCCTCTCAAGAACACACCGCGCGTTGCCGCAGGTAGCGCGGAAGGAGCATTCGGAAAAGGAAATGGTTTTAAAACTATTTCTCTTCTGAAGTCCCCCTTTGTCATTCTAACCAAATGGAATTATTTAGAACCAAAAGAATATTTGGAAATGTTGATGTAGAAAGGTGTCTTTCATTAGAATATTTGAAAAATATGAAAGAAACAGCAGTTATGTTTTAAGTTTAACTTGAATTTAAGTTTGGTTTTTGTTGGTTTGTTTAAAATATAAGTAGTTTGGAATAAATTTTAATAAAATTTTTATTAATAAAAACTTGCATCTAATATAAAATGCTCTTAACTTTGGTTCATAGTATTATTTTAAAACCCGCAACTTTTTAAAATAGCATTAAAAATAAAGTTCTTTGAATACTGTCATTTTGCAAATTAACCTGCGCAGTCGTCCTGACTCGCAAATCTGAATTTCTTAACATTTTTCATCTATCCTTCAATTTTAAAGAGCGTTAATTATCTTTTTCAAAATTCGTTGATTTGTTTCTTCTGGAATTCCAAAGTCGATATTCCTCTCAAAATGACAGTTGAATGCAATAAATAGGATTTTTGGAAACAAAGCCTATCTTCTGAGTTACTCGAATTTAACGGCGAACCAATTTATTTTACGACTGTTTTTAAGTCAAAAAAATAAATTTCGATAGTTGCTTTTAAATCTTCATTAATACCTCAGTAAAGTAATTTTACGACTGTTTCCACGTTAATTTAAAAAAAGTTGCACAAAACTTTAAAATATGAGTCCACCATACCAGAAAAAGCAGAAAATTGTAATTCAATTTCCTGCGCCTAAATCAAATGGTAATTATTTGAAATAAATTCGTTTCCTACGGTGCGCGCCGTCAATTTTAGCCTTGACCATCCGCACAATTTTGCTTGCAAAAAAAATAGCGAAACTGCTTACGTCATCCTGTATGTGGAGGCGAGTAGTTCAAAGTTTTAAATGATTATTCTATCAAAAAAGCCGAACAACGTTTGTTGTTCGGCTTTTTTGATTTTTAAAATTACTCGAAATTTTCGTGTGTCGTGTACCAAAAACTTTTCGCCGTCTTAAATCCGCTTAACCGTCCCCGTCAAAAAATCGCTAATTTTAGTATCTTCTGGCTGCCCTTTATATTCCACTCGACCACCAGTATTGGCTTTTGCTTCGATGCGTTTTTTTGCAACAACTTCTGCCTCGCCGCCGGTATTGGAAGTCACATAAGTATAATCACATTCCAAATTAAATGCTTCACAAATGCCACCCGAAGAAGTACGTACATCCATAGATTTGGTCGAGCCTTTGATTTCCAATTGACTGCCTTCTGAAACAACAATCTCCAAATCATCCACCTCGACATTGACATACATTTCCGCGCCACTGTTGAGTCTGATTTGCAATCGACTGGTGGTGATTGTGCCGCTACATTCGACTTCTGCGCCTGCATAAGCTTTGATTCTGTTGATTTTTTTAAAAGTTACGACTACTTTGACACCACGATCTTGACTTTTGATTAAGGACTTTAACAAGTTGATTTTCAAAATCCCTTCGTTGACGTGTATTTTAATATCTTGCTCATCATGACCATTTGCATAGACCTGGACTTCGCTGGTTTCCCCTTGTTGTAAAACAACCTCAACGTCGCCAGAAGCGATAATTTCATCAAATTTGCTAAGGTCTAAAACTTTTTGCGCATTTACTGAAAAAGCAAAAATAGTCAATGTGACGATGATTAAATTTTGGAATGATTTCATGATTTTTATTTTTTTAGATTAAGAAATAGGCATCTACAATTGTAAGATGTACCTAACGAAGGATGTCCCCTATTTTATTGTAAAAAAAAATAAATAGTGCAGGACTTTAGATTCATAGTGCAATGAGGGTATTGGTTATTCATAAGGAATTGTTTGACTAGTGCAACAAGCCTTAAATAATTATCTACTTAATTTGATATTTGTAATTCTTTAAGATTTTATAGCTTCAAAAAAAAGTGCGGGGTTGTGTGAAAAGTCAATTTATATTTAAGATTATATTTTTTATTTTATGTAATTAGCTGATTTTTAGTTTATTAAACTTGTCACTTAAACCGACTTTTTACACAACCCCGGGTGGGGTTGTTGAGGGTTAAAACGGTTTTTATTTTAGATAGACAAATAGCTATTTAGTGTCTGTCAGAAAACAGGGTAAAGAATCAAAAATAGACTAAAAGTAATACTTTAGACTGCTTGACAAGTTACCATTTTTCAAGTCAAGTGAACCGAAAGGTCAAAACGGGTTCTATTTTTGATTTTTTGCCTACATCTGCGTTAATTTTCGTGATTTTGGACGTATTTCTTCTGTATTCGACTGCCCAAAACCAAATTATTGTCATTTTGCTATAAAAACTTAATCTGTGCATAATTGCACACAAGTTTTATCCTGTCTTTTTAAAAGCTCGACGAGCTTGTTGAAGGCTCGTAATTTTTTTAACGGCTTGTTCTTGCTGCTTCTCTTTTTCTATTTGTATCAACAGATTGCC
>JBLHWU010000205.1:0-11022 GCA_047629355.1 Saprospiraceae bacterium
TTTGAAGCTCGAAAATCTTATGATTTTCTCCCTTCTCATATTGACCCACACTTTTCATCGTAGAGCCATTTAGGTCAAGTTTCTCTTTCAAAATATCAACAATAATTTTACAACATACAACATACACCATATACCATATACCATACAGCATGAGCAAGGCATTATACAAAGCTATAAAAGAACGGATTTTAATCATTGATGGCGCAATGGGTTCGTTGATTCAAGGCTATGGATTGACGGAAGCAGATTATCGGGCAGAAATTTTGAAAGACCATCCGAGCGACTTGAAAGGTAACCATGATTTGCTGTCTTTGACGCGCCCAGATGTGATTGAAGAAATTCATAAATTATACCTTGAAGTAGGCGCAGACATTATTGAAACCAATACTTTTTCGAGTACCAGCATCGCGCAAGCAGATTATGATACCGAAGCAGTCGTTTATGAAATGAATAAGGCAGCTGCAGCAATTGCCAAAAAAGCGGCTGACGAATATACTCAAAAAGACCCTTCTAAACCTCGTTTCGTAGCAGGTGCAATTGGACCAACCAATAAAACACTTTCTCTTTCACCCGATGTAAATGACCCTGGTTATCGGGCAGCTAATTTTGATGAAATTAAAGATGCATACATTGAACAAGGACGTGGTTTATTGGATGGCGGTGCTGACCTTTTATTGATTGAAACAGTGTTTGATACGTTGAATGCAAAAGCAGCAATTTTCGCCATCGAAGAATTGAATGAGGAACGCGGCATTCGAATTCCAGTGATGATTTCGGGAACGATTACCGATGCGAGTGGACGGACTTTGTCGGGTCAAACGGTAGAGGCATTTTGGATTTCTGTGAAACATGCCCGACCATTTTGTGTAGGTCTGAATTGTGCATTGGGAGCAGAAGAAATGCGTCCACATATTGAATCCTTAGCTAAAATTGCCGATTGCTATATTCATGCTTACCCAAACGCTGGATTGCCCAACGAAATGGGGGAATACGACCAAACGCCGCACCAAATGTGTAGCCATGTCGAAGATTTTGCAAGCAATGGTTTTGTAAATATATTAGGGGGTTGCTGTGGTTCGACGCCAGCGCATATTCAGCGTATTGCGGAGCAAGTTAGTCATCTTGCACCGCGAGAAATTCCGAAAAATACCCCACTGACGATGTTGAGTGGAATGGAGCCGTTGATTTTACGACCAGAAATAAATTTCATCAATGTTGGTGAACGAACGAATGTAACGGGTAGCCGAAAATTCGCCCGACTTATCAAAACCAATGCTTACGACGAAGCGCTTTCTGTCGCTCAACATCAAGTGGAAGGTGGCGCACAGGTCATTGACGTGAATATGGACGAAGGCTTGCTCGATAGTAAAGCGGCGATGGTCAAATTTTTGAACTTAGTAATGGCT
The DNA here is from genome assembly GCA_047629355.1 of Saprospiraceae bacterium. Lineage (GTDB taxonomy): Bacteria > Bacteroidota > Bacteroidia > Chitinophagales > Saprospiraceae > CAYUNA01. Next base: position 1,407 of record JBLHWU010000205.1, read on the forward strand.
GAACCAGACATTGCGAAGTTGCCGATTATGATTGATTCGTCAAAATGGGAGGTAATTGAAGCAGGTTTGAAATGTGTGCAAGGGAAGTGCATCGTGAATTCCATTTCGATGAAAGAAGGGATTCCAGAATTTAAACGTCAAGCCAATTTAGCTCGAAAATATGGGGCGGCGGTCGTCGTAATGGCATTTGATGAAGATGGACAAGCAGATACAAAAGACCGAAAAGTAGACATTTGTACGCGTGCCTACAAGATTTTGACGGAAGAAGTTGGCTTCCCTCCGGAGGACATTATTTTCGACCCAAATATCTTTGCGGTAGCGACTGGTTTGGAAGAACACAATAATTACGGAGTTGATTTTATTGAAGCAACCCGAGAAATAAAAGCGAACTGTCCAGGTGTGAAAATTAGTGGGGGAGTGAGTAATTTCTCTTTTAGTTTTAGAGGAAATAACGTCGTTCGAGAAGCAATGCACTCGTCATTTTTATACCATGCCATCCAAGCAGGAATGGATATGGGTATCGTAAATGCAGGGATGATTGAGGTTTATGAAGACATTCCAAAAGATTTGTTGGATAGGGTAGAGGACGTACTTTTCAACCGCCGTGATGATGCAACGGAGCGCTTGATTGATTATGCGGAAGGGGTAAAAGGCGTCGGCGGAAGACAAGTTGTTGCGAATCTTGAATGGCGAGAATTGTCCTTGAAAAAACGATTGGAACACGCGTTGGTGCGGGGTATCACGGAATTTATTGTGGAAGATACGGAGGAGGCGCGACTGCAGCATACCTCACCGTTGCAAGTAATTGAAGGACCATTGATGGATGGAATGTCTGTCGTTGGTGACTTGTTTGGTGCAGGTAAAATGTTCTTGCCACAGGTGGTGAAAAGTGCTCGAGTCATGAAGCGAGCGGTGGCACATTTAACGCCTTATATTGAATTAGAAAAAGCAGCTTCCGGCAAGAGTTCCAGAGGAAAAATCTTGATGGCAACGGTAAAAGGGGATGTGCATGATATTGGTAAAAATATCGTTGGCGTCGTCTTGGGTTGTAACAATTACGACATTCTTGATATGGGGGTAATGGTGCCTGCTAAGAAAATTTTGGATACGGCAATTGCTGAAGATGTGGACATTATTGGACTGAGTGGCTTGATTACGCCGTCTTTAGATGAAATGGTTTATGTTGCAAAAGAAATGGAGCGTCGAGGCATGAAAATTCCACTGCTAATTGGTGGTGCAACAACTTCCAAAACGCATACGGCAGTGAAAATTGAGCCGAATTATTCTGCACCAGTACATTACGTTTTGGATGCAAGTCGAAGTGTTTCTGTTGCGTCTACTTTATTGAGTGAAGATGAAGATTTACGAAGCAATTTCATTTTAGATACCAAAAAAGAATACGAGCGCGTTCGGGTTCAACGAGCCAATCGAACCTCGCATAAGCAGTATTTGACCATCAATGAAGCGCGGAAGAATAAGCTGCAAATGGATTGGGAGGATTATACGCCGACGAAGCCAAGTTTTATTGGAACAAAAGTGTTTGACAATTATTCTATTGAAGAATTGGCGGAGTATATTGATTGGACACCATTCTTTTCTAGTTGGCAAATGCGGGGTAAATTTCCTGCGATTTTGGAAGATGAAAAATTGGGTGTTGAAGCGAAAAAATTATACAATGATGCGCGCAGTATGTTGCGTCGTATTATTGATGAAAAATGGTTGACGGCAAAGGCGGTAATTGGCATTTATCCAACAAATGTGGTGAATGATGATAGTTTAGAAATCTATAAAGATGAGACTCGGGGAGAGGTGATTGAAAATTTCCACCATTTACGACAGCAAGTGAAAAAAGCGGCAGGACAACCTAATATTTGTTTGACTGACTTTATTTTACCAAAAGAAACGGGTAAAACGGACTATATCGGTTCATTTGCGGTTTCGACCGGTTTTGGTATTGAAAAATGGGTGAAGCATTTTGAAGACGAATTGGATGATTATAACGCCATTATGGTGAAAGCATTGGCAGACCGTTTGGCGGAAGCTTTTGCAGAACGCATGCATGAGCGCGTCCGTAAAGAATTTTGGGGTTATGCCAACGAAGAAGCTTTAGCAAATACCGATTTGATTTCTGAAAAATACAAAGGCATTCGACCTGCACCTGGCTATCCTGCCTGTCCAGAACATACCGAAAAACAAGTGCTTTGGAAGATGATGGATGTGGAAGCAAAAACGGGCATCAAGCTAACGGAAAGTTGTGCGATGTACCCGACGGCGGCAGTTAGCGGCTGGTATTTTGCGCATCCAAAATCAAAATATTTCACGGTTACGGGTTTGTCAAAAGACCAGATTGAAGATTATGCGGAGCGTAAAGAGATGTCGATTGTGGATATGGAACGTTGGTTGGGGAGTGTGTTGAATTATGATGTGTAAGAAGGTAAGGATTTTTTCAGAGGGAGTAAAAATTGTAGTTTTTCATTTTTACTCTCTCTGAATGATTTTTCTCTTCTCTTCTTCTTTTTAAAGTGTAAAAATCTTTATTCCTTAGACTTGTTGCCCTTTAAGGGCACCTACTTAATAAATACTCAGCTATTAAAAAAAGCCTTACGATTGTACAATCGCAAGGCTTTTTTTTTATCGTAAGGAACACGAAATAAATTAGTAAAAACGATTCAATAACTTGGGCCATTATGCTTGTCCTTTTCCCTTCTAAAAAACACAAAAAATAGTTCCGTAACGAAGGCTATGCAACGATTTTTTGAATTCTTTAGAAGAAAAAATTACGGCGCATTATGGTCCAACTTATTAAATCGTTTTTACTTATCTTACATTCTTGAGCGGATATTTAGTCCATATTTTTCACTTTAAAAATGCTCATTATATCAACATAAATGGCACTTTTAAAGCAAAAAATAGGAACGAAATCTTCCGCTCAAAAAAGTAACTTTATTTAATTCGCGTTCCTAAGGAACGAGGTCCTAACCGTTAACCGTTTTCTGACAATCATTAAAAAATGAACCGGGTCGAAAGAGAATTCGATAAATCATTTTTAATAATGTCGTTAAATAAGGCCTTATTCACTTCAATATTTTTGGTTGCTACAACCGACCGAATCGAGAACGAGCGCAACGCGTCAAGTATAGAAAGCGTGCCCTGAGCAGAATCTTTACGACCAGAGAACGGAAAGGTATCAGGTCCGCGTTGACATTGTGCATTGATATTTACACGAGTCACTTGATTGACCAGTGGGTCAATGAGTTGGGCAATTTGAGCGGAGTCCGTGCCGAAAATGGAACACTGCTGACCATGGTCACTGTTAATCAAATATTGAATCGGTTGTTCCAAATCGTCAAAAACAGCAATGGGAATGACGGGTCCAAATTGTTCCTCTGTATAAAGTGTCATACCTTCCGAAACAGGATACACAACCGTTGGAAATACAAACGATGCACTGCCTGTGCCCCCTTCAGTATTAACAATATTTGCGCCTTTCGCAACGGCATCTTGAATGACAGAATCGAGGTATTGCGGCTTTCCAGGCTCTGCAACAGGGGTAATGTTCACACCTTTTTCCCAAGGCATACCAGCTTTAAGATTCTGAAGGGCGGCATTAAGTTTTTCGATAAAACTATCGGCAATGCTTCTGTGAACAAAAACGATTTTTATTGCCGTACAACGTTGACCATTAAAAGACAAAGAGCCCAAAACGACTTCTTTAACCGTCAGATCAATATCAGCATTCTCAAGGATAATTGCCGCATTTTTAGCATCAAGACCTAAAACAGAGCGCAAACGGTTGACTTTTGGATGCGATTTTTGTAATCTATCCGCCATTTTTGACGAACCAATTAATGTCAAAACATCAACTTTTCCAGAAGTCATAATAGGAGGCACAACGACCGAGCCACGACCATATAAGAAATTGATAGCACCTGCTGGGAAACATTTTTGATAGGCATCTTGAAAAATATTATGCAGCATAATACCTTGACGCGGCGGTTTGAACATCACGACATTACCCATAATTAGCGCAGGAATAAGCATCGTATAAGTCTCATTCAATGGATAATTGAATGGGCCCATACACAACACGATACCCAACGGCGAGCGACGAATTTGACCAATAATGCCTTGTTCCATGCGGAAACCACTACTGTCACGGTCTAATTTTTTCAATTCGTCAATTGTGGCGTAAATATATTCGACGGTGCGGTCAAATTCTTTTTCGGAGTCCGCGAGGCTTTTGCCGATTTCCCACATGAGACAATTGACAACATGACTGCGGTAGCCAATCATCATTTTTGTAAATTTTTCGACGCAGTGAATACGCTCTTTAACGGACATTGTGGGCCACGCACCACGTCCATTATTGTAGGCTTTGACCGCAGAATCTAATGCTGCAACGGCTTCTTTTTCGCCAATAAGTGGATAAGAACCAAGTAATACGGGTTCTAAATTACCTTTCTCAGTACGAACGCTGATGGGCGAAAAAACTTCTTGAACGGGACCGTCCCAATCAACAATTTTGCCGTCAAGCAAGTAAGAACGTTGATGGATAGGTTCGCCAAAAGCATATTCCGCAGGGATAGTCTCAGCAGTAGGAAAGAGACTTTGTAATTTCGGTGATTCTAACATAATTGATTGATTGTAAAATTTATGATAAAAATTTAATTACGCTTATTTTCTACAAAACCGACTAATTAGAATTCGGTTCTAACAGGATAAATGTTGGAAATAATCGTGATTGGTTTGTCCATTTTACCCGTTTTAATTTCCGAATTTAATTGCGCTTTTATTTCGTGTTCCTAAGTAGGTAATCGTGATTATGTATGATTTTAAAACTATATTTTTCTTTTAAAATCATTCAACGACAGCTGCTATTAAAGGGTTTTTAAAGAAAATTATGATTCTTTGACAAATCTAGTGAGATACAAGTTTGTTCTTGTCCCTCAAAACCCTACCCGCGCTGCCGCAGGTAGCGCGCACTGTGTTTTAAGAAGCTCGGAAATCGTAAGATTTTCGAGCTTCTTAAAGTTCAAGGAATACTTCGTTCCACGAATTTGTCAAAGAACCAAAATCATCAAAAAAATCTTAGCCGTAAAATTTTATACATAATTACGGTAACTTACTTATCCGTGGCATTTAGTTGAATCGGGTTCTTGTTTTAATCAGGCAACGTGCAGCAGCATATTGTTTTTACAGCTGTAACAATGAGTGGCGTTTTACCTGTATCGTTGAAAGTAAAATTCTTTTTACTTTACAAGAATCTCTTCGTATTTTCGTCGAAATCGCAGTAAGTTCTTCTAATTGAATTTTAAGAATTTTAACAATATCCGCAGGTCTGTCCGCACTTACGGGCAAGCGCACAATGTCTGAATTGCTGACTTTGTCGTCTAAGCGTACTTCTTGTAAATCATTGTCTTTGTTTTCCGTTCCGCCTTGTTTATAGACAATAAAATCTACTGAATTAGTAAGAAACCAAAAGAAATGTTTCGCCACATAATAATTTGATTACTAACTATCTGAAATTTAAATAGGTAGTACCAAACATGAAAATGAAGTTTTAGTTTAAGGCACTACTGTGAAAAGTGGGGATTCAATTCATATAACAATTTTAAAATGTGCCAAATTATCCGAGAGAATTAACTTGGATAACTACTAAGTATTTTTATTAGTTTTACAGCTTTTAAAAAAAAAATAGTCTACACCACAAGGTATTTTTCCAAATGACATCTAACTTCTCAAATCACCTGTTTTACCATTACTCACTTTTAACAACCAAACATTATATATGAATTTTTTTACAAAATTATTCTGCCTAACGGCGATTTTTATATCCACGAATATAGCGCAAGCCCAAGAATTTGACGGCTATGCTTTATACAATCGAACCAATCAAAATACAGTTTATTTGATTGATAAAAACGAAGACATTGCCCATACTTGGTCGATGAATACTTCTTGTAATTACGCTGTTTTATTAATGCCTACGGGGAATATTATGCGAGGAACAGTCAATAACGGCAACCAAATTAACGGTGCGGCCGTTGGTGGAACAGTGCAGGAAATTGACCCAGATGGTAATGTTGTTTGGGAATTTACGTATTCCAGTGCTGACCATGTTGCGCATCACGACATTACGCTGATGCCTAATGGAAATGTCCTATTGACGGCTTGGGAAGTGATGACAAATGCAGCGTTGACCCCATTGGGGTACACGGGTAGTTCTAATGAAAAATACCCGACTCATTTTATCGAAGTTTCGCAAAATGGAACGGGCGGTGAGATTGTTTGGGAATGGCATATGATTGACCATATGGTTCAGGATGTGGATTCAGATAAACCGAGCTTTGGCGTAGTTTCGGAGCATCCAGAATTGATGAATATTAATGTCCAAACTGGCGGTGGCGGTGGTCCTGGTGGCGGCGGCGGCGATTGGTTTCATGTGAACGGCGTTGATTACGATGAAGAAAAAGACCAAATCACATTTTCTTCTCGATTTTTAAGTGAAGTTTTCATCATTGACCATAGTACGACCACGGTAGAAGCAGCAAGTCACGAAGGTGGAAATGCGGGCAAAGGCGGCGACTTTTTATACCGTTGGGGGAATCCAGAAAATTATGATATGCCAGGCACGCAGACAATTCCTGGGGCAGTCCACGATACTCGTTTTATTGAAAATGATGGTCGTCCACGTGCTGGCTTTTTGCAGTTTTTCAATAACGAAGGAACAGGGAATAGCTCGACTGTGGATGCGCTTGAATTGCCTTTGGCAGCGGATGGTTACAATTATGACCGCACAGCAGGCGAGGCTTGGGGACCAACGGAAGCGACTTTCCGACATATCTGCATTGATAATGCAAATGGGCAGTCGGCATCGAATAGTTTACCCAATGGAAATGTATTTGTAAACTTGTCGATGAGCTATATGTATGAAGCGGATTTGGATGGCAATATAGTCTGGCAATACAGCAATAATTCTGCGAAGGCATTCCGATACACTTGCGATTATGCTGGAGTAGAAGCGTTAACGAATGGGGATTATATTGAAGATTTATGCATGGTAAATAGCGTGAATGAAATCTTGCAGCAGCAGGTACAAATTTCACCAAATCCATCTGCTGGCGTTTTTCAGATTGATGGATTGACGAATGACTATACTGTTGAAAGTATTCAGGTTTTTGACTTTTTGGGTAAAAGAGCACAAGAATGGGGTCGTGTTTCAAGGATTGATTTGACGGACAAGGAAGCGGGGATTTATTTTGTGACCATTCGGTTAGCAGATGGCGATTGGGTGACGAAGAAAATTATTAAACAATGATAAATGTGGCTCATGGATGAATTTTGTGGAGGTGTTTTGACAAAGGGAGTTTGAGGGGTAAAAAGGTTTGTAAAAACCTCTTTTACCCCCTCAAAAACCAACCTCGCGTTGCCGCAGGCAACGCGGTACTCTTAGTGGAAGGATGAAAAACTTATAATTTTTACCTTTCCACTAAATTCATCGATGAGCCATAAATGATGCATTTTTGAATAAAGTGATATTTATCATTCAACGTTCATCATTAAAATACTTTTTATGAAAAAAATACTATTCTTTTTTATACTTTTCTTTGCGCTTTTTTCTACAAAAAACGCAACTGCCCAAGCCAATTTTTATCACCAAGACACCATTCAAGAAATCAAAATTTATTTTGAACCAGCCAATTGGGATTACTTGTTAGATAGCTTGTATGTGGCGGGTGAAAAAGGGCGTTTATTGGCGAGTTTGGAAATAAATGGCGAGCCGTTGGACAGCGTCGGCATTCGCTATAAAGGTTTTAGTTCGGTAAGTACAGACCGTGCGAAAAATCCATTTAATATCAAATTGGATTATGTCAAAGGCAATCAAAAATACGATGGCATTGATAAAATTAAGTTGAGCAATGTGATTCAAGACCCGTCGTTTGTACGCGAAACCTTGTCGTATGAAATTAGTAGAAAATACCTGCCGGTCTCTCGTGCGAATTATGCGAATGTATTTATCAATGACGTTTTCTGGGGCATTTATACAAATGTGGAAGCGGTGAATAAGGATTTTATCGCGCAACATTATGGTTCTAATGACAATGCTTTTTTCAAAGGGAGTCCGGCAGATTTGGATTTGGATGGAGATGATAATTCCAATTTGAGTAATGAACATGGTACAGATACAACGGCGTATTATCCTTTTTATGATAAAGAATCAGATGATGGTTGGGCAGATTTATATGAATTGATTGATGTTTTAAATGAAAACCCAGCAGACATTGAGACGGTGCTAAATGTGGATAGAACGCTGTGGATGCACGCTTTCAATTATGCTTTAGTCAACTTCGATAGCTACGTTGGGTTTGCCCAAAATTACTATCTTTATAAAGATGATAACGGGCGTTTTAACCCAGTTTTATGGGATTTAAATCAATCCTTTGCGAGCTATCGACTGACGGATGCCTCCGAAAATTTTGACGGTTTTTCAATAGAACAAGCGAAGACAATAGACCCGTTATTGCATTATTCGAGTGTGTCCGTTTATCCGCGACCATTGATGCGGAATTTATTTGAAAATGATACCTACCGACGCATTTACATTGCGCATTTGCGAACAATAATTGAAGAAAATTTTGCCAATCAAAGCTACGCAACACGAGCGCAGGAATTACAAAATTTAATTGAAAACTCAGTGTTAGCGGATTCCAACAAATTCTATTCCAACGACGATTTTTATAATAATTTGACTTCAACAGTTGCGGACTTAGTGGATTATCCTGGCATCACGGATTTGATGGATGCACGGACGACTTATTTGCAAAATTACGACGGATATCAAGGCGCACCGACGATTTCTAATTTGGATTATGCGCCACAAAGTATTTCTATTGGTGACAATCTTACGATAACGGCGGAAGTTGTGGATGCGGAAAATGTAACCTTAGCCTACCGTTTTGGTGGCAATGGCTTATTTCAAAAAATAGCGATGTTGGATGACGGAATGCAAAATGATGGTGCAGCAAATGATGGTGTTTTTGGTGCACAAATCAGTAATACCGGCAATTCTATTCAATATTATATCTATGCGGAGAACGCAGTGGCTGGGCAATTCTCGCCTGCCCGTGCGGCGTATGAATACTATTTAATTCAATCGAATATCAATACAGGTGATGTTGTAATCAATGAGTTATTGGCGGCAAATGGAGAAACGCAAGCGGATGAAGCCGGGGAGTTTGATGATTGGATTGAATTGTACAATACAACTGATTTTGATATTTCAACAGCTGGTTTATACCTGTCAGATGATATCGAAAATTTGCAAAAATGGGCTTTGCCAGATGTTGTGATTTCGGGAGATGATTACTTGATTGTTTGGGCGGATAGTGATGAAGAGCAAGGGACTTTTCATGCTGGTTTTAAACTCTCAGCGAGTGGCGAAGTCTTATTGCTTTCAGATGAAAATATGACTGTTTTGGATTCGATTACTTTCGGCGAACAAACCGAGGATGTTTCGTTTGCAAGACTACCGAATGGAACGGGGCCGTTTGAAATGACTTTCCCATCGTTTAACGCGGAGAACGGCGTGACTGGAGTAGGGGAGGAGTTTGTTGAC
>JBLHWU010000206.1:0-11017 GCA_047629355.1 Saprospiraceae bacterium
GTCTATCGCTGCGAAAATTTTCTCCAAAAACTCCATAGTATGTAAAATTATTTAATTGGTTTAAAAAAGTATGAATGACTTAATGAGGTTTAACCGATGGTCTAATCACACTTCAGAAATTTGCAAACTTCGTGATTGTCTATAAAATATTTACTGTTCACTATCTTTCTTAATCAATCTAAAATTGACTCGACGATTCTTTTGTCGTCCTTTTTCATTGTCTGTTCCGTCTGGTTTTTCATTCGGGTCAACAGGCTCGGTTTCTCCAACGGATTCCGTTTGAATACTCGATTCAATGTTATAGTTTTTATCAATAAATCGAGCTGCATTATCGGCTCGGTCTAAACCTAATTTATGGTTCATTTTATCATCACCGATATTATCCGTGTGACCAATAATGGACAGAATCATATCGTCATCATCAACTAAAGCAATTTGCAAGGAATCTAAATACGACAGACAAGCTACTCCCGGTGTAAAGTCTGCTTTTCCAAACTCAAAATTAGCATCTGAAAAAGTCATATCCTCAAATCGAAATTGCAATTTTGCATAATCATCAGGTTTTTCCTCGGGAATATAAAGCGAAAATGCCAATGGTTCTTTCAATTCATTGCCATCTACCATTGCATAATCAATTGACATACGGTTTTCGTCAATTCCTAATTTTTCAAGAGCCCGTTCGATAGCTGCTGCTCGGGCGATACCCAAGTTTTCAAACATTCCAGAAGACTTATCTTTCTCGTCTTTCGTAAAACGCCCTGTAATTGTAATATTTTTATCTGGATTGTCTTTTAAATAACTGGCGACTGCTGCCAGGAATACCTCGTTGTTAGCCGTTATAATCGGCGCCACAGAATTGCTATCAAAGGCAAATTCTTCGTAGTCCTCCAGAATCACGGAATTGCCATCCATTAAAACCAAACTTGTTGCGCGTGGAATTGATTGTACTGCGGTCGGTTGATCGCCACAATTGTGACGAATTTGACAGACGAAATACCAACGAGAAGGTATTGCTAACAATACGAAAAAGAATAGACTGGTGAGAAATATCCTCATAGTAATATAATGACGTTTTCTGATGTGCCCTTCACAAATAATGTAGACAAAAGTGCTTAACATTATTTCCCTTTTGGAAGGGCGTTAAAATTTGTGGGCTAAATGTACGATTTTCAACGGGTTATGCAAAATAAATGGCAAAAAATGCTAAAAAATTAGACGCTCCATTCTTTGCTCGTTCGATAAACTGTTCCTTTAAATAGCGCGACAATTTCCCCGTCTTCTCTTTTGATAATCACTTTGTAAAAACCGATTTTATGTGATAAGCTTTCTTCCTCTGCATAGGCGCGTAAAATTTCGCCTTCTTTCACGGCTTTCGTATGGGAAATTGACGTCTCAATCGACACCGCTTGTCGCCCGTGAGAATTGCAGGCAAATGCCAGTGCGCTATCCGCTAATGCGAAAGTAATTGCGCCGTGTGCCGTGCCGAAACCGTTTAGCATTTCTCGGCGGACTTTCATTTGTAGCACTGATTTTCCTGCGTCGTTGTCAATGCGTTCGATGCCAAGCCATTGGCTGTAGAAGTCGTTTTTCATCATTTGGTCAACGACTTGGGTGGCGAGTTCTTTTTTTGTCATTGTTCTTTTTTGAGAGGTCAGAGGTCAGACCGCTGCGCTGTCAGGTGTTAGAATAGAGCGGCGGACTTTTTGAATTCTGAACTTTAACAGAGCAAATAGTCTAACTTTTAGACCATTTGCTCCCTAACGCAATTAATAACTACGAAGTAGTTGAATATGAATAGCCTCGGATTTCATCCGAAGTTTAATGAAAAGAGAGGTTCAACTCTTCCATAGTTACCATAGGTCTTTTCATTCTTCGCAGATTTCATCTGCGGTTATTCATATTAAACATCTTCAAGATTTCTGCTTAACAGGATTCATTTACAATTTTACAATTTTCTCAATCCCCACCATTTCTCCATTTTCAAAAATTCGTAAAAAATAAACACCTGAATCTAGGTTTTCTACCTTCATTTTTTGAGTTGAAACAGCCTGTTTTTCTAAAATAATCCGCCCTTGCATATCAAAAATTGCCGCTTCAAAAACACCTTCTTTTTGAATGATCAAAACGTCGGTGACTGGATTTGGAAAAACACTTATTTTAGGGAAATCAGTGGTATTCACAGCTGTCAATTCTTCAATTTTAATTTTAAAAACGCTATTGACCACTTCTTGGTTTTCATTCATACCGCCTGCGATGATGTATTCATTTTCTGAGATTTTTGCCATACCTCGCAAGTCCATAATTGGCGGCAACTGCTCTTCAATTTGATATAAAAAATCTGTATCCGTATTAATTAACGTCAACCGTTCGTTTGGCGCAACCCCTCCCGTTCCATTATAATCAATGCCATTAAAATTAAAAGTTAGGTCTGAGCCACCCAACCAAATAACGTTATTTTGATAAGTACTCGCTGCCATTCGATAGCCTTGTGCCGCTTCATTTTCGCTACCTTCCCAAGTAATTTCTGCTGGATTATCGGGATTGATAATACCTCTACGCAGAAAAGTCGTCGGTGGAAAACACGTCTGTACACTACAAAACGGACTCGCCCCGCCGATATAATAAATGGTATCACCAACAATTTCGCCCGAGCCACCAAAAACTTTCCAATCGTTGGTATTTGGAACGGGCGTACCTGCTGTCCAAACGTCCGTCGCAGGGTTGTAAATTTGCACATTTGTCACGTTCGTATTATTGCTCCACCCCGTAATCATATACAGCAGACTATCGCGCCAAACGCCTTGTACATGGTCGTCAATCGCCTTGGGCATATCGATGCCGTTGGGTAAATATTCATTGGTTTTTGGGTCGTAAATGTGGATTTTAGCCGAGGAGGTTTCGCCGCAACCACTTGGAATATGAAAGCCACCAGTAATGTAAATTTTATTTTTAATGGTACTCGCCGCAGCGGCAATTTTTCCATCTAAAGGCTCTGGAAGTGGGGCGATGGTTTCCCAAATATCGGTTTCGGTATTGTAGCGAAAACTTCGCAAATGAGTGCTTCCACAAGATTTGGTCGAGTCGATTCCAGAGAAAGAAAACGCATAGGGTACACCATCAACCGTCGCAGCAGTTACGGCATTATTAGAGACGCGTTCGGGCATTGAGGAAAGTTCTTCCCAGAGAACAGGTTGCCCTTGGCTATTTTGAAAAAAGCAAAGGAGGATAAGTATGGATGCGGTGAATTTTTTCATAAATCAAGAATGTTTTTTATAAAATTTTCTATTTTATGGCAGATTATGGAAGAGGTTATTATTTTCCTCTTTCCTCTTTCCTCTTTCCTCTTTCCTCTTTCCTCTTTCCTCTTTCCTCTTTCCTCTTTCCTCTTTCCTCTTTCCTTACTTGGATTGCGTTTTCCTTTTGAAGAAAACAAAGGTAAACAATCCAATTCAAGTGCAATTTCGCATTTGGAAAATATAAAAAACCATTTTTAACCATGAAAAATTACGCATTTACTCTTTTTGTCTTTTGCCTTGCGCTTTTGACAGCATACTCTTCGTTTTTACAAAAAGCACCACATAAGTTTGGTAAAGTTGATATTGAGGAATTGCCAGAAAGTATCTCATTGGCCTTGTCAGAGAAAGGTGGTAGGTTTTTTTACTCGATATCTGCGATAGTAAAAACGATAAATTTAACGACCCAACTAAAGATTCAGAAGTATTTATTTTACCCGAAGAATATCTAGGTTTGAAGGAATTTTACAATCTGTTGGTGGATAAAATGGCGGGGCAAATTGTTTTGAAAAAGAAGGAATGAAAAGGTGTTGATGTGTTCAAGTGTTCGTGACATAAACACTTGAACACATCAATACATCACATAAACACAATAAAAAAAGCCCGTCTCCCCACATTTGGGCTAAGACAGGCTCTATCGTCATTGGTCTCAAGAAAAGAAAACTACTTCTTTATATATGGAGGTAAAAATGGAACAGTGTCCAATTCTTACAATATATTTCGTTTACCGAATTTGTATTCTACCATTTTAGCATTTACATTTCGAGGTAAAATGATGGTTTCATAAAACTTTTTCAGCGACTTCTTATCCGTAATATCTGTTTTAATAACGTATGAATAACCACCTTCTGCTAATTTATCATAATGCACATTGCCAAACTGTCGAAACAGCGGAAGCGTACGTTCCAAAGGCAAATTTGAGGCAATTAACTCAATTGCCAAGCCTGAATGCGTACCAGAAAGTCGTTGATGGAAGCGGTATGTTCTTTTAGTAATACGGGTCGATTTTTTTGGTATATAACGGGTTGCGAGCAAGTCATTCGCATCAGCATTGATGGAAGTAAAAGTATTATTGGAAGAAGTCTGTGCGAAGTTAATACTTGCCACAAACAAAAGGGCCAGCAAAAGGGATGTTCTGAAAATATACATGTTCAAAGGATTTTAAAATACATATAAATAATTTAAATTTTTTAATTACTGAATTACAAGTACTTAAATACTACAAAAAACTGTGCCAATAAATTAAGATTTATTTAAATATGTAAAATAAATTCGTTTTTTTATGTTTTTTTTTTTAAAAGCAGCAGTACTTATCGTACTGCTGCTAACGTGAACAAACAAATTTCTTTTTGGTAATAAAATCCTCTGCGGTACTTCAGTAGCCGTAGCTGCTGAAGGCAAAAAAAGTTAGATAGTCAGTTTCAGCCCAAGTAGTGAAGTCGGACCGATTGGAAGATTTTTGTAAAGTGAGTGTCCACTTTTAAATCAACCAAATAAAAGTGTTTCATACTGCGAGGTTCGCTTCAAAAAAAAAATCACGTTTATTTAGATTTTATAAAAAATTTATCAGAAGAATATAATTTGTGTAAAGACAATGATGGATAAATAGATAGCAATAGTGAAAAGGTTTTCTTTCCAATTGAATGCAGTGCAAATATATTATTTTTTTATAATATATAATGATCTGATAATGTTTTTCACGAAATAAAATATAATTAAATTTTGGAATTAGTAAGGAACGCGGAATCTGCATTTATTTAATTCGCGTTCCTAAGGTTGAAAAGATGAATCGTTTTACTATTTTTTTTTTATTCGGATAAATACCTAACAATAAAGGCCGGAAATTACAAGCCAATAAATTTTTTTTATTAAAATATGTTTTCAAATAAGAATAAACTTTAAAAAAGTAAATCAATTACTTCTTTTGTCATATTTTCTCACGAAAAATATGTTTCTGCGTATAAGGTTATTTTAGAATTAAATTTTGTTTTAATTTTAAAAAACTACTTGTTTTAAAATTAAAGCAAAGCTTAGTGTCGTTTTTACCATAAATAATTTTTTAAATTAAATATTATAAACTATGAACATTCTGCCTTAGCTTTGCCTTATCAACGTATTAATCAGTTTATGAATCGGCCTTTTCGAATTGTTTTTTGACACGAAAAATTAAACCTAAAAAGGGGATGTTGAATGTGTAAATGGTTTTCATTTACAAAAAATTCGATTTCTTTACTTTAGACTATTTCCATTTGAGTAACTTTTGAAAATCAAATAAACATTGGTTTTTAAAAATTTTCAATCCATAATTAAAAATAAGTAACCCGACAGAATAAGATTATATCTAATTGGGCATTATTTTTTATGAATCAAGGCGTAAAAATTTGAGTTATACTTTTGTATAATGATAGTTTTCACAACAAAGAGTCAGGAAAAAAGAGGGTTAAAGGAGTTGTTAGATTATTATTATCGGACGACTTACTTCTTCTCCTCTTGTCAAAAAAACGAAAAGACACAAATCTTTCCCTAGCTATGCAGCAACAAACAATCAAACGCACAAAAGCGGATCTTGCTTCTACCCTCGGAATTTATACTCATGGAAATATACACTGGAATCTAACGCCTGAAAAGTTGGTGGAACACTCTCTTTGCCAAAACCATGGCGTCTTAGCGGACAGCGGTGCATTGGTTATCAAAACTGGAAAATTTACGGGACGTTCTCCACAAGACCGTTTTATTGTCAAAGATGCTGTAACCGAGCATGCAGTCGATTGGGGGAAGGTCAACTTACCTTTCAGCACGGCTAACTTTGACCGTCTTCATGCAAAAATGTTGGATTACGTTTGCGATAAAGATTTATATGTACGGGATGTAGCTGCGGGCGCACATGAAGATTACCGCTTGAATATCCGCGTCGTCGCAGAATATCCTTGGAGTAGCCAATTTGCGCACAATATGTTCTTGCGTTTAAATCAGGAAGAATTGGCAGATTTCTCTCCAGATTGGTCAATACTATGCGCGCCAGGCTTTCAGGCTGACCCGCGTGTAGATGGTACTCGTCAAGGCAACTTTGCGATTATCAACTTTACAAAGAAGCAAATCATTATTGGTGGTACAGGCTATACGGGCGAGATTAAAAAGGGGATTTTCTCTGTTTTGAATTTTGTCTTGCCTCATAAAAAAGACGTTTTGTCGATGCATTGTTCTGCAAATGTGGGTAAAAATGGTGATACGGCAGTCTTTTTTGGTTTGAGTGGAACAGGCAAAACGACTTTATCTGCAGATGCAAGTCGTAATTTAATTGGCGATGACGAGCATGGATGGGCAGACGATGGCGTTTTTAATTTTGAAGGTGGTTGCTATGCCAAGTGTATTGATTTAACAGCAGAGAAGGAGCCAGAAATTTACGCGGCGATTAAGCACGGTGCAATTTTAGAAAATATCAATTTCTTGCCAGGCACACATACTCCTGATTTTGCCAGCACAGAAATTACGCAAAATACACGGGTTTCTTACCCGATTCACCATATCGAAAATGTAATGGAACCATCGAAAGGCGGCAATCCAAAAAATATTTTCTTTTTGACCTGCGACTCATTTGGGGTATTGCCTCCGATTTCAAAATTGACAACAGGTCAAGCGATGTACCACTTTATTTCTGGCTACACCGCGAAAGTTGCAGGTACAGAAGCAGGTATTGAAGAACCAACGACGACCTTCTCCGCTTGTTTTGGCGCACCATTTTTACCATTACATCCGGTGAAGTACGCAGATATGTTGGGAGAGAAAATGAAAAAGCATGATGTCAATGTTTGGTTGGTGAATACTGGCTGGACGGGCGGTAGCTATGGTGTCGGTAATCGAATGAAATTAAAATTAACGCGCGCAATGGTGAATGCAGCCTTGAGTGGCGAATTGGCAAACGTTGATTTTCAAAATCACGAAATTTTCGGACTAGCAATGCCTAAGACTTGCCCGAATGTCCCTGCGAAATTGTTGAATCCAAAAAATACTTGGACTGAAAAGAACCTTTATGACGAGAAAGCGAATGAATTGGCTCAAGCATTTATTGACAACTTTGAGCAATTTGCTTCGGAGGCGGATGATGAATTGTTGAGTGCTGCACCAGTTGTTTTGGTTGGCGCATAATTTGAAAAAATAGTTTGCAGATTTACTATGTAAAAAGGGAGTGCAGAAATGTTCTCCCTTTTTGATTTTTATTTATTTTTAAAAAAAAACGCTTTTTATGGAACAAAAAACCCTTTAAAAGCGTCTTTCTCATAATAATACTTCATACAATTTTAAAGAAAAGAAAATATCTATTTGGTAATTTCAAATTGTATTGTACTTTTGCGTTCAAATTGGCTCCGTAGTTCAATGGATAGAATATCAGATTTCGGCTCTGAGGGTTGCAGGTTCGAGTCCTGCCGGGGTCACACAGTCAATTTTAAAAGCCTTTAATTCGTAATGGATTAAAGGCTTTTTGTGTTTTAAAATAAAATAAAAATTTCTTCTAATTCTCGAAAAAATCATAACCTTGCCTTGTTTTTCGAGCCTTATTTCACAATCTTAATTTTAAAGACGTAAAAAAACTAATAATGAGTAAGCAAACTGAACAAAACGTAGCTATTAGCCGTCGTAGAATCATAGGCGATTCTCCGATTGTGGTAACAGAGATTTTTGATGATTGTCTTTACACGGGTTTCTATGGAGTATTAGATTCTTCCAGGGTGAAAAAAGTTATTGAAAAAATCATGAGTGGCATCGAACGAGATGACCACGACTTACTGCTCGTTGATTTGTCGAATGTAGAAGTCATTGACTCTACGATTGCGGGGTTATTGAGCAAAATGTCGAAAACCTTGGAATTGGTGGGTGTTAAAACTATTATTTCGGGTATTAATCCTTCGGTGGCTCAATCAATTGTTAATGCAGGAGTCGACATGAGTGACTTTTTTATTGTTAAAAACTTAAAACGGGCTTTGCAAGAAGCTTACAGAACCAAGGGATTGGAATTGTGTAAAATAGAAAAATAGGGTAATTTAATTCCTACCTGATGTTTCGGAAATGATGCCCAAATAAATATGATTACTGAAATAATTAAAGTTCCATTAAGAAATGAGCAAGATGTAGGAAATGCGCGAGAAGAAGCGTCCTATCTTGCTGCACATCTCGGATTTGATAATCTGGCATGCGCTCAAATTGCTTTGGCCGTTTCCGAGATTTGTAATAATGCTATCGTTCATGGCGGTGGTGGAATGGCAATTATTGAGGCATTTAATAAAAATCGAGCTTTTAAAATTCGCGTTACTGACAGCGGTATTGGTATTCCCAATGTAGAAAACGCGATGGCTGAAGGATATTCTACCAGCCGAGCAAGTTTGGGTATCGGAATGGAAGTAGCGCGGCGGTCGATGGATAAAATGGAGATTGTGTCAGTGGTCGATCAAGGGACGACCGTTATTTTAGAAAAATACCTTTCTCTCTCTCCCTATCCTATTGAAAAAGGAGTCGTTTCTATTGCAGATGACCGATATGAGAACAATGGTGATGCTTATTTTTATAAGGAGTTTAGTGGCGATAAAGTGTTAATGGGCGTGATAGATGGGGTGGGACAAGGTTTTAAAGCTCGCCTGTTTTCAGAATCCATTAAGCGGTTTATTTTAGAAAACTATACTTTGCCATTAGATAAAATAATTAAGGAATGCGACGCGGTTTTGTCGGAACATGGATTTGAATTTGGCGCAGCACTTGGATTGGCATTAATTGATACGAGTACACATGTTATGGAATTATGCGGGTTGGGCGATGTGCATGCTCATTTTTACAATCAATCTTTTCGTTCTTTTGCTTTTCCTGATGGTCAACTGTGTAATGGTGAACTGCCTTTTTTGAGAGTTCATAAAATAATTCTACCTGTAGATAGTACTCTAATTCTTTGTACAGATGGCATTAAAGAGAAAATTAATCCAGCAGATTTAAATTGGGACAACACTGCACAATGGCTAGCAAATAATACCTTTAACTTTTTTCATAAACAACATGGCGACGCAACAGTGTTAGTCACAAAAATGAGTATTGACAATGTTTAATTATACAGAAACACATGACTTATTAATTTCTTTAATCGGAAACGCTCCTTACGGCATTTTGACGACCGATTTGAATGGTTATGTTTCCATTGTCAATAAACAATTTTTGAAAAATTTTCATTTAACGGATGATTTAAACGAAGTCTTAGAAACTTCTGTCTTGGCATATTTAGGCGGTATTCCAAAGTTGCTAAAATTAGTGAAAAGTTGTCTCGGTGCTGAAGATGCGCCTTTTGACTTATTGGCCGTCGCTTATAAAGGTAAATATTTAAATATTCGTGGACGTAACTTTTTGAAAGGGATTATTTTAACGACCGAAGATGTGACTACAGCGAAGGAAATGGAAAGTTTTCAATCGATGCTCGACGGACAAGAGGCGGAACGCAAGCGGTTGGCTTCTGAAATTCATGACGGTGTAGGCGCAATGCTTTCGACATTGACGATGAGTTTGGAAAGTATGCGTCCGCAAATCGAACAAGAAATCCCTGAATTATTAGAAAAGCATGAGTACTCGATGAAGCTTGCCAAATCAATTAATCAGGATTTGAGGAACATTTCGCATGCTTTAATGCCGAGTACTCTGATTGATTTTGGGTTGACACAAGCGATTAAAATGCTGTGCGATACCATTGATAAGAGCGGAACGTTCAAAACTAACTTCTATCACAAAGGCTTAGAAAAACGCTTGCCGCAAAATGTCGAATTGGCTTTGTATCGAATTACTCAAGAAATAGTTAACAATGCGATTAAATATTCGAAGGCAGAGAACTTGACAATTCAACTCATTAGATATCCTAAAAGTATTTTATTGATGACTGAAGATGATGGTATGGGTTTCGATAAAGCTGCGGTTGAAAAGGATAAAACGAAAGGTATTGGGCTGAGAAATATTCAAATTAGAACTAAATCTATTGGCGGTAGTTTTAATATGGACTCGCAGCCTGGGCGTGGAGTTTCGATGACGATTGATGTACCATTGACTTAAATTATTTTTATTTCACCTTATTTAAGTAAGGCTTAGTAGCTATTCAAGTTAATAGTGTCTAATAGCATTTGGATGAGTTTTGAATTTGTACAAGGCAAAAAACGCAGACATAGCCTTTGCTATGGCGAGTATTTTTAACGAAGTACAAATTTAAAACTCGCCAAATCATCCGACAGTATTAACTCGAATAACTACTTAGGAACGCGAAATAAATAACTCTTGCTTTTTGACAGGATATTTTGTCCTCATTTTTCACTTTAAAAATGCTCATTATATCAACATAAATCGCACTTTTAAAGCAAAAAGGGAGAACAAAACCTCACTCCCAAGAATCTGCATTTATTTATTCCGCGTTCCTTAGTAAAAACGATTCAATAACTTGGGCTATTATGCTTGTCCTTTTCCCTTCTAAAAAACACAAAAAATAGTTCCGTAACGAAGGCTATGCAACGATTTTTTGAATTCTTTAGAAGAAAAAATTACGGCGCATTATGGTCCAACTTATTAAATCGTTTTTACTTAGTAACTGACCTTACGCACCCCTTTTGCAAAAAGTTACAAAAAGGCGTAGGAATCTTAGACAGAACAAGTGTTCTGTTAAAAAACGGAACTATCTTGTTTTATTTCTACCTATTCCAAAAGTGGTTGGG
>JBLHWU010000207.1:0-10993 GCA_047629355.1 Saprospiraceae bacterium
AGAAAATAAAATAAAAGTACTGTTAAATTCTACCCTTAAAGAGGTGCAAGGAAAAGATATGTTAGAAAACGTAACGGTATTAAATACTAAAACACACCATGTCGAAAAGATTGATGTGGATTACTTAATGCCTCTTTTTGGATTGAGCCCTAAGTTAGGGCCAATAGCAGATTGGGGATTAAATATTGATAGAAACGCTATCGAAGTGAATATCGAAGATTATTCTACCAATGTGCCCGGTATTTATGCCATTGGGGATATTAACAACTATCAAAACAAATTGAAGTTGATTCTATGTGGTTTTCACGAAGCGGCAATAATGGCACACAGCGCTTATAAATACCTACATCCGGGAGTAAAATATACGATGAAATATACTACGGTCAGTGGGGTAAATACTTTTTAAAAAAATGAAAAATAATGTAACGATAACGGTTATTAATAGCGAAGGAGAGATAATTCTTGAAGCACCCAATGATCTGGGTTTAAATCTGATGGAGTTTTTAAAAGCAAGTGAGTACGAACAAATTCAGGGAACTTGCCTCGGAATTGCTTTGTGCGCAACCTGCCATGTAAGGGTGCTGGAGAGTTCCCCGCTTTTGAATGAACAAATGGATGAGGAGTTTTTAATGCTCGAAACACTGCCTGTGAGTTTTGAAAATTCACGATTATCTTGTCAGATCCCCTTAAATAAAAATTTAAATAAAATTTCAATTTCAATCCCAAATTAAACTTTAAACTATTTAGTTAAACTAAAGGCCTCCAGAAATGAATATTACAGTAGAACACGTTTTAGAAGCATTAAAAAATGTAGAAGACCCTGATTTAAAGAAAGATTTGGTAACGCTTGGTATGATCAAGGAGTTAGAAGTAGATGGTAAAAGCGTAAGTTTTACCGTAGTGCTTACAACACCTGCCTGCCCAATGAAGGAAATGATTCATAAGGCTTGTGTGAATGCAGTTTTGCATTATGTAGATGAAGAAGCGAATGTAAATGTGAAAATGACATCCGATGTATCATCGCGGAAAAGCAGTGGCCCTTTGTTGCCAAACGTAAGAAATATTATTGGAGTAGCCTCTGGCAAAGGTGGCGTTGGAAAATCAACAGTGGCTTCTAACTTAGCGCTGGCTTTGGTCAAGTTAGGCGCATCGGTGGGGTTGGTTGATGCCGATATTTATGGTCCCTCACAAGCTATTATGTTTGATGCAATGGATGCAAAGCCAATGACTAAGGAGATTGACGGTGTAAATAAAATGATCCCCATAGAGAGGTTTGGTGTCAAATTACTATCTATCGGATTTTTTGTTGATACTTCCCAGGCCCTTGTATGGCGGGGACCAATGGCATCAAAAGCGGTTGTTCAATTGTTTCAAGAAGCACATTGGGGAAAGTTGGATTATATGATTATTGATTTACCTCCCGGAACTGGTGACATTCATTTATCATTGGTTGGTGCCGTTCCTTTGAATGGGGTTGTGATTGTAAGTACTCCTCAACATGTGGCATTGGCTGATGCGAAAAAGGGTGTTGGAATGTTTCAAATGCCATCAATAAATGTCCCTGTTTTAGGCATCGTAGAAAACATGTCTTATTTCAGTCCGCCAGACCAACCAGATAAAAAATATTATGTCTTTCGTAAAGACGGAGCAAAAAGACTTGCAGAAGAATTAGAAGTTCCACTATTAGGTGAAATACCACTGGTACAAAGTATTTGTGAAGCCGGTGATGAAGGTCGTCCAGCTGTACTGGATGACAATACACCACAAGAAGTTGCCTATATGGAAATGGCAAGAAAGGTGGCGCAACAAGTGTCCATACAAAATGCAAAAGTGCCAGTAGCTGAAGTGGCGGATGTTAAATGGTAAATCAATAAAATAACGCCTGTATTTTTTCAACAAAAGCTTAAATAAATATAAAAAAATGAACGCACCGATATCTATTTACACAGAAATGACGCCTAATCCTGTCACAATGAAATTTGTATTGAACTTTTTGTTGATTGATGAGCAAGGCGAAAGCATTGAATTCCGTACAAGAGAAAAGGCAGCCATTTCTCCTCTTGCAAAAATAATATTTGAGCTCCCTTATGTCACTGGCGTTTTTATTACTTCTAATTTTATTACAATTACTAGAGATGAAAGCTGTGAATGGTTCGAGATTATGCCAGAAATTAAGGAACTAATTAAAGCAAAACTTGCTCTAAAGGAACCACTTCTTACTAGTGATTTTATTGAAGAAGCATCCGAAGTTCCTACAAACATTTCTGGGGATATTGAAAAAAAAATTATTTCGATTCTTGATGAATATATTCGGCCCGCGGTTGAAGGAGATGGTGGTGCCATTCATTTCAAGTCTTTTGAAAACGGAGCAGTAACTGTAACGCTCAAAGGTGCTTGTCACGGCTGCCCATCTACCAATACAACATTGAAAATGGGTGTTCAAAATTTGCTACGGGAGATGCTTCCTGAAGTAAAAAATGTAATTACAGAAACCGTATAAATTATTTTCAATAAAATGTCAAATACTAACATTGAAATAGTAGAAGAGCCAAGGTTTAAAAAAAAGCCAGATTGGCTGAGGGTGAAATTACCAATAGGAAAAGAATATGCGAAGGTACGAGAGGTAGTATCAACCCATAAATTACATACTATCTGCGAAAGCGGCAGTTGTCCTAATATGGGTGAATGTTGGGGAGCAGGTACAGCCACATTTATGATTCTCGGAAATATATGTACCCGTTCCTGCGGATTTTGCAATGTGGCAACTGGCCGTCCTTTGCCTGTTGATTTAAAAGAACCCGAACGTATAGCAGAATCCGTAATGCTAATGAATATAAAACATTGCGTAATTACCTCTGTTGACCGCGATGATTTAAAAGATGGCGGCTCTATTATTTGGGTAGAAACAATTAATGCGATTCGCAGAGTGAGTCCGCAAACAAAATTTGAAACACTTATTCCAGATTTTCAAGGTAAGTGGGAAAACCTACAACGTATTGTAGATGCGCATCCAGATATCGTCTCTCATAATACGGAAACGGTTCGTAGATTAACAAAACAGGTTCGTGTCCAAGCAAAATATGATAGAAGCCTTGAGGTTTTGCAACGATTGAAAGATGCAGGAATGAAAACCAAATCGGGGATTATGCTTGGCTTAGGAGAAACCGAACAGGAGATTTATGAAACAATGGATGATCTGCGGGAAGTAGGCTGTGATGTATTAACAATAGGACAATACCTGCAACCAACAAAACAACATTTGCCAGTGATAGAATTTATTCCTCCCGAATTGTTTGCCAAATATAAGCTGATAGGCCTTGAAAAAGGTTTTCATTATGTTGAAAGTGGTCCTATGGTCCGTTCTTCATATCATGCCGAAAAGCATGTTTTTTAACCAATGATTTGTAATTAATGGGTCAGCGAATGATTTATAATCACGACTCCAAATTAAAAATTTTACAGAGTTTATTAAGGTTCTCTTTAAAACCTTGAATTTGTTTTAATCCTTAAATCTTGAACTATGTATCCAGAAAATTTAGTAATGCCAATGAAGGAAGAACTTACCTCTGTAGGTTTTGAAGACCTCCGCAACGCTGCGGAAGTAGATACTGCCGTTAACTCAAAAGGTACCGTGCTAGTAGTTGTTAATTCAGTTTGCGGATGTGCTGCTGGTGCAGCACGCCCAGGAGTAAAACTTTCATTGCAGGCAACCAAGCGTCCTAACCGTATTACAACTGTGTTTGCGGGTTTTGACACTGAAGCCACTGAACAAGCACGCAAGCATTTTCTACCCTATCCTCCGTCATCACCTTGTGTAGGATTGTTCAAAGATGGAAAATTGGTTCATTTTATAGAACGCCACCATATTGAAGGAAGGTCGGGAGTGCTAATTGCCGATAACCTAAAGGCCGCTTTTGAAGAGCATTGTTAACAATAAGGCTATAAAAATGACTAATTTTAAAAATATGCCATTGCACTCACGGGTATGGATATACCAATCCATCCGTGAGTTTTCTGAAAATGAAATTGCTCAACTAAAAACGAAAGCAGAACGTTTTATTTCTGAGTGGACTTCGCACGGAAAAACGATGAGCGCTTGCATTGAAATATTTTATAACCGTTTTATTATAGTATGTGTAGATGAAAAAACTATTTCCGCCAGCGGATGCGGAATTGACAAATCGGTAAAATTCATTCAGCAACTGGAATCCGACTTAGGCGAAAATACTTCTCTTCTGGACAGAATGAATGTTGCTTACAGACAAAATGCCCACCTGAATGGTAAAGTCGGGCAGGGGAAAATTATTTCTTGTCATATTTCTGAATTCAAAAATTTACTCACATTTCCGGAAGGCCAAAAAGGGATAACGGTATTCAATAATCTCGTAAATACGAAAGAAGAGTTAGAGCAAAATTGGGAAGTACCAATGGAAGAAAGTTGGCAATACGAAAAATTAAAATTAACATAGTTGTTATTGGAGGTGGTTTTGCTAGTTTACAATTCATGTGAAATCTTGATATGAATGATTTTAGACAAATTAAATCACCGTCAATTTCAACCGTTATTTTATCAGGTTGCCACCGCTCATAGAGCCATCAAATATTTAAATAAATAGGCCAAATAGGCCAATGGATTGACATTTGTTACCAACGAAATCATTGAATGTAATACATTATATATGAAAGTTGCCATTGATTAGCTCAAAAAGAAAGGGCATGTGATTGACCCAAAAGACTTGTCACATATTTCTCCGTGCAGGTTCAGACATCTTAACAAACATGGCAAACTTACATTCAATGTCAATCAGAATTGGAATCGAGACAAACTTCGCCCATTGAGGGACCATACAATCAAAAAAATGCTTAACGCTGTTTTCTGCACAAATACTTTTATGACCCCGTTTCAAAAAAAATATTTGCAGGATAAACTAGCAACCCTAAATATTTAAGTAAATTTGAAAGAATAAAAAACACGGGGTGTTCTGAATATTCAGGACTGAGAAAATACCCGAAACCTGATTTGGATAATGCCAACGTAGGGATGTTGACTTAGGATATTTTCTATTCCATTGTACCATTCTATTAGCTTTCCACAAGAATGGTTTTTAATTTTTAAAGGAATTAAACAATGGAAATAGAAAAAATAAATCATCAGCTCGTACCCGAAAAAACACAAACCTGGCAAGGAAGGCCAGAGTGGTTTTTTAATAGAAAACACACAGATACTTACGAAGAATACTACGAAGGTCCTTATAAGCGTGCCGAAGTTTGGCAGAAGAAAATTTTGGAACAACTCATTTCCAAGGACAAACGTGTAAATACATTACTTGAATTTGGTTGTGGCACAACACGGTTTACCAGATGGTGGAAAGATATTGGAATTGAAGCCACAGGTGGAGATATTTCGCCATTTATGTTATCCCAAGCTGTGCATCGTTTTGATGGGGACCTTGTTATGGCAGATTCTCATTATCTGCCATTCAAAGAAAACACTTTCGATGCTTTGGCCTTTATCACCACATTTGAATATTATAAGGACCCTGTGAAAGTTCTACGTGAAGCAGCCAGAGTTGGCAGACACGGTATTATTATGGGAATGATGAACCGAAATACTCCGAAATTAATCAGACGAAGGACACAGCAGATCTTTGGTAAAAATGAATTTTATATTACAGCAACATTTTATACACCACAAAAATTGATAAAAACGATAGAAGAAGCCCTAAAAGGCAGGGATTACTCTATTGATTGGATGGCTACCGGACTTCCTAAATGGTTCCCAGTTCAAAAATGGAATTTACCTATCGGAGACTTTTTTGGTCTGTACATCCAATTTAAAGACAAATAATGAAAGAGCAAACAGGAAAAATAGCACATTCATTTTTCAAACAATTCGTTCAGGACAGATGTGGAAAGAAGAGACAGGAAGTTAGAGTTGGCCCTGAATTTGGTGTAGATGTATCCGTTATTGACTTGCCAAATGGTCAAGCTATGGCAATGGCAAGCGACCCATTGTCACTTATTCCAACACTCGGATTAATGGAATCTGCTTGGCTTTCTGTCCATCTAGTGTCCAATGACATGGCCACAACTGGATTTTCACCTATGTACGGACAATTTGTTCTAAACCTTCCAGCTGAATTTTCGCAAAAAGACTTTCAAATCTATTGGGACTATATTCATCAATATTGTTCTGAATTGGGAATAGCCATTACGGGTGGGCACACCGGATTTATTGAAGGGCAAAATTCAACAATTGCAGGAGGTGGAACTATGGTTACGATCACAAAACAAAATCAGCTGCTCACCTCAAAATTAGCTCAGCCAGGGGATGTAATTTTGACAACCAAGAGCTGTGCTGTTTCATCTGTGTCGATTTTGGCAAAGAGTTTTCCCAACACAGTAAAAAATAAAGCAGGAATAGAGCATTATCATAATGCTTGCGAATCCTTTTACGATATTTCAGTTTTAAAGGATGCATTGACGGCTGTGGATGGAGAAGCAGGGAAGCATGTTACCGCTATGCACGATGTTACCGAAGGCGGTGTTTTAGGGGCAATCCACGAAATGGCCATCGCTTCGGGTAATGGTGCAATAATTTATGACGACAAACTTCCTATAGGCGAAACGCAATCTAGAGTTTGTGAAGTCTTTGCGTTATCTCCACCTGATAGTATTGGAGCAGGTTCTATGATAATAACTTGTAAAAAAGATGCAGTGCCGAAAATTATATCCAAATTAAAAACAAATAATATCCCTTGTACTGAAGTAGGGGAAATCACCGAAAAAAGTAAGGGGATAAAATTAAACGAAGAAGGTAGGGAATCAGATTTAATTTATAAGGAGAAAGACCCTTATTGGGAGGTATTTTTCAATGCATTAAAATCAGGATGGAAGTGAAAGCGAATAAAAATCAAATCAAATCGGGTATCTACTTAGTAATCGATCCTTCTATGGACGAGGAGATTTTATTAAATAAATTGCAAATCATCCTCGCAAAGGAAATTGCAGCAGTACAGATTTGGGACAATTTTAGTGGCGAACAAAATATTGAGCAACTCATTCAGAAAATTCATTCCTTATGTGCACAACATCAAACACTAGTATTTATTAATAACCGTTGGGAATATTTAAAAGGATATGAATTGGACGGTGTTCATTTTGATTTAATACCCGTTAACCTCGAAGATATTAGAAAGCAAATAAATAAAGATATCATTTTTGGTCTTACCTGCGGAAATGATTTGGACAAAGTAAGATGGGCTGCAAAACACAATATTGATTATATCTCCTTTTGCTCAATGTTTCCATCTTCAAGCATTAGCAATTGTGAAATAATAAACTATGAAACAGTCAAAGAAGCGTCATCAATCTTTAACAAACCAATCTTTTTAGCTGGCGGAATATATCCGAAAAATCTTAATCAATTAGATAATTTAAAATATGACGGCATTGCGGTTATTTCGGGGATTATGAATTCAGAACACCCAGACAAGGTAATAGATGAATACCATCAAAACTTAAAATTGACAAAATGAAATTAGAAACCATAAAAAAACTTTGTTGTCCTTTTGATAAGTCAGACTTGACGTTAAAGATTATTTCAAATGATGAACAAGATAGCATTTTGGAAGGTATACTGTCATGTGCTAGTTGCAACCGTGTTTACCCCATTATTGCAGGAATTCCCATAATGAGCCCGGACGAATACAGAGATTTTAAGCTCGAACAACCAATGATTGAAAAATGGGAGAAACTCTTGAATGGTAAACAAGGAAAGGAATTTAAAATTTCAGATGGGGAAATAAAAGCAATTGAATAGCTTAAAAATCAATTAAAAACGATTTTAAGTCACCCAAAAAAATAAGGTTTTGCTGTTAATCGAGTAGCCCTACGTGATGGCCCAGGACCACATAGCTGCGAAAACGACCATCTTGGCTAAGGCCCATTAACAATAACAATTCATTATGGACTAAAGTGAATACAGCCTCGAAAAGGACCCCTAAGCAAAACCTTTATAATCATTCTTCAGAAGGCTTTCTTTGAAGTCACCTGTTTTTATCTCTGGAATAGTGGCGTTGAAATAATTTTTTAGTTCAAATAAACCATACAGATTGAAATTTATCCATGAACAGGGAGAGATGTTTTTTAGTGCAGTGATTTGAGCATGATCACCATTTTTCAGAAAATTGGTATAGATTCGAGATAAAGTCACACTATTGTATTGCAAACCAGCCGGGTACACTCTTGGAAAATAATTTGGTCTATTTCTGTTTTTGCGATAATTTTCCCATGGGTTGCATACCCTCACTTCTCCGGTCAGAAAATGATAGAGTTCGGTACGGTTTAATGCCTTTTGAATGTTTTGTCTGTAATCGAGATGGTTGATACTTTTTAAAATATGAATAGAGCGCAATATTTTATTGTATTCGGCTATAGCTTTTCTGGTTTGATGACTTTTCGGTGATGAAGTTAGCTTCTTTATAATTGTACTTACAGCACATGTTTTTGATAAAACAGAAACCATAATCCGTTTAAAGCTGTCTTCTTGATCCGTAATTAGTTTTTCATCAATCTCAGTGGTTGGTAGAATCAGGTGGTCTGGTCGCGAAGAAAACCTTTCGGAGGACACAATATTTTGAGATGCATCATAGAGATTGGTATACCTGGGCTGAAAATCATATCCGGCTGCATCATATAGGGCAAAGTTTAATTCATTGATTCCATGCATATCACTTGAATTGATCAGTGATTATACGTTAGTTTCATTCATCATCAATGTCATAATTGAGATCCCTTTTCCTAGGTTAAAATATTTGGGTGAATATCGGACATTAAAAATATGGCCAGTTCCATCGTGTTTTTTACCATCCAAAGCTGAATGAATGGTGCCTCCTATTTTGTAGAGTTCCTGAATAGGCAATCGGGCTGTGGCATTGACTGCTCGAAGGGTATGCTCTCTGAAAAATGCATTACGGGTTGATTTCATCATCATAAGTGTAATGTTTGAACAGGCGGCCATTCTTGAAAAATCCATATTGGGCATTTTTGCCCATAGCTACCAAAAGGTAAAACAGCCACTCGGGATAGCTGGCTCATCCGTGTGGAAATTTACGGTCTGAATCAAAGTCACCTGTTCGAAACCGAAAATTCTACGCCACTATAAAATCAAAGTATATGAGCAATAGAAGCCTATTTTTGACCTCTATTTAACATAAGGTAAATTATATGGCGGAGTATATTCTTGCTTTATGTCAAAATAGTACAATTAATAAATTAGCAATCTAATTCACCTATATATGCTCTTCGACAATTCAGAAAAACACCTTTCTAAATGTATCATTTAAACGGGTGTTTAGTGGGACTAATTTTTAGGAAAAACTGAAAAATGATCGATTATCACAAAAGTTCTTAGGTTCGTGATTTGGCTGGAATCAGAACATGGTTTTACAACCTATTTATATACTGTATATTATATAGTTTGAAAATTAGTGGGTACAACTCTGCCACAATTTTTATGCTGCTATATGCTGCCAAAAGCGGAGAGAAACCACAATGAATTTGAATTTATGAGTGTCGCTATCTTGTTCATCAAGAAGCAAAACAATTCTAGGGGTTTATCTACAGACTTTTGAAATAAAAACGAAATTCGGACAATCAACAAATCAGTCCAAGCAAATTGATCTGTAAAAGTCATTAAAACCTCATATCTCAACAATACCAAGACTGTTCCGATGTAATCCCAAATTTGGGACTCCATTCTATGGAAATCGCCTGGAATGTGCAGCGGGCGATTGATGAACATTACGTTCCAATTTTTAAGCCATCCAAAGTATTTGTTGATAAAATACTAGTATTAGTGAGTATTATTTTATTTAGCCCTGCTCTTAATAATAGAGTTTTAAAAAAGATTAAGCACTTGACAAATAAAAGATGAAAAATTTAGATAATTCAGTCGAAGATTTTTTAATAAATGAGTCCTTTCAAGCTTGGGTTGATGGTACGAATGGTGATCATGAGTACTTGGATAAATGGGTGAAGGAAAATCCGTCCAAAAAACAAGTTGTTGAGCAGGCTGTTGGTTTGCATAAAGCACTTAAAATGAAAGGTGAAAAAGTAACTTCCAAGAAAATAGAATCTTCATTGACACAGGTTAAGAAGTAATTGAATGATGGCCAGGCAAAAACAATTCCAATGTTGTCATCAAAATTGTTGCGTTACGCTGTTGTCATATCGCTATTGATTCTGTCGACATTTTTTGTCTATAACAATTATAAGACAACAAATTCCATTACAGATGATGGAATGATCACTTATATTGAAAAAGTAAATCCAACCGGACAAAAATCTACCACCACATTGAGTGATGGCACAGTTGTCAAACTCAATTCAGATAGTAAATTAAAATTTCCTAAAAATTTTTCAGACGATATCAGGGAAGTGTATTTCGAAGGAGAAGCTTTTTTTGATGTGGCCAAAGATGCCTCACGTCCGTTTATCATAAAGACAAACGACCTTCAAGTAAAAGTTCTCGGAACATCATTCAACGTCAAATCATTTGAAGAAGACAACCTGGTGCAAATTGGAGTGGTAACGGGTCGAGTATCCGTACAGCTGATTTCTGGTAGCGAAGGTCAATTACCTGAACCGACCATATTGCTTCCCGAACAAAGCGTTGTTTACAATTCCTCCCTTTTCTTGAAAAAAAATAATCTCTTTAAGGTAACGTTTTGTATCTTGTTTAGTGCTCATTGCAAGACCGATTCTTAATTGATGCTCTATAAGCTCGTGCGCAATTCTGGTTGGAATGTAAAAAGCCTTTGATATTGGCGTATCAAAGGCTTGTGATAAACTCACTGATGAATTCTTTATAGATATCTCGTTCAGAATATTTTCTTGATTACAATATACATTCTCTTTGAGCATTTTTAATCATTTAAACCGAAAAAAATGGCAAAAAGAAAATTAGCAATGGATATCATCAACCCTAATG
>JBLHWU010000208.1:0-10960 GCA_047629355.1 Saprospiraceae bacterium
GGGTGACCAAAGAAGCCCCAGCATCATTGCTACCCAAGCCAAATAATTGACCATTTTCAATGCTTGGCTCATAAGGGTTTCGTTGCCAACCTACCACCGGTTTGACGGTATCATGATGTGAATTCAGTAAAATAGTCGGTTGGTTGGGTTGCCAAAATTTGCTTTTTGCCCAGACATTATTCCCTTTTCGTTGGCACGAAATATTTTTACTTTTCAGAAAATGAAGTATCAAATCCGCTGTCTGATTTTCTTTTTTTGAAAACGAAGGCGTGGCAATTAGTTTTTTTAATAATTCAATGAGTTCCTCTTTCATAATATTTCAGTTGAAGCGATAAATACTTGTTTGACTCCATTTCTTTTAGCATGAAATGCATTGTCAATTTTGGGAATCATCCCGTCAGAAATTATCTTGTTTTTTTTATAAAGAAGATAGTCGTTCTTACTTAGCTGATTTAAAGCAGAGTCGTCATCCTCAGGATTACTTAGCACGCCTTTTTTTTCAAAATGAAAAGTCAACTCAACTTCAAAATTGGCAGTCAAGGCATTCGCTATTTCGCTAGCAATCGTATCGGCATTGGTGTTTAATAATTGACCTGCTTGGTTGTGAGTAATACTGCAAAAAACAGGCGTAATATCTGCGTTTAAAAGATTGATAATCAAATTGCTATTAATGTTGGTGACCTCTCCTGCAAAACCATAATCAAGCGCCTTTACCGGACGCTTCCGTGCTTTAATGACATTGCCATCCGCTCCTGACAAACCCAATGCATTGCAACCAAAGGCTTGTAATTGACTCACGACTTTTTTGTTCAAAAGCCCTGCATAAGTCATGGTTACAACCTCCAATGTTGCGGCATCTGTCACTCGTTTGCCAGCGATCATTTTGGGTTGAATACCCAGTTTTAGACACAAATCATTCGCTGATTTTCCACCGCCATGCACCAAGATTTTTGGTGTTTTGATATTGGCAAAGGAGATTAAAATCTTCTGAAGTTCTTTTTTATTAGCGAGTATTTTTCCACCTATTTTTAAAATGGAAAGAGTTTGTTTCTTCATGATTGAGTGTTATTCTTCTACCGTTACTTAATTTAAGCAGGTGACCCTAATTCTTTTGATTTTTCAGGAGTGAAAAATTGGATTTTTATAATAAATCCAATACCGCTTGCGCTGCAAACGTCCGATTGTTAGCTTGCTCAATCACCAACGAATTTGAACCATTCAATACCTCATCCGTCACTACGACATTTCTCCGAACAGGCAGACAGTGCATAAATTTCGCATCATTGGTCAATGCCATTTTTTTTGCGGTTACCATCCATGCTTGATTGGTAGATAAAATTTGTCC
Source organism: Saprospiraceae bacterium (assembly GCA_047629355.1). GTDB lineage: Bacteria > Bacteroidota > Bacteroidia > Chitinophagales > Saprospiraceae > CAYUNA01. Next base: position 1,346 of record JBLHWU010000208.1, read on the forward strand.
ATAATTGGAAAAGGACGACCAATTTTTAGCATAAATAAAATCTGCGTTGGCAAAGGCTTTCTCCTGATTGTATTCAATGTTCGCTCCTTTGGTAAATGCCGTATCTAATTCGTAACCAACTGGATGTGTGATGGTTAAATCCGCATTCCCCCAATTTAGTAACCATTCTGAAAAGGAATTGGCAACGGCCTGTGGCAATGCTTTTGGATGTGGTGCCCAAGTCAAAACAACCTTTGGTCGAGCCGTTTTTTGATGCTCTATAATGGTTAAAATATCTGCTAAAGATTGCAGTGGGTGACGGATAGCAGACTCCAGACTCAAGACGGGAACCGTCGCAAATTCAAGGAATTTTTGGAGGATAAAGTCTTGATAATCTCGTTCTTTATCCGTCAAAGAAGGAAAGGTTCTGACTCCAATCACATCGGCATATTGACTAATCACCGCTGCGGCTTCCTGGATGTGTTCCGCTTTATCGCTATCCATGATGATTTGGTCTTCAAATTCCAATTTCCAGCCCTGCGTGGCGTTCAAACTAATGACAGAATAACCGAGATTTTGTGCGGCTTTTTGTGTACTTAATCTAGTACGCAAACTCGGATTAAAAAATAAGAGCACCACCGTTTTTCCACTGGAAATAGGTTTGCTTACCTGTTGATTTTTTTTGAAATTAAATGCTGTTTCTATTAAAGCATTCATATCAGAAACATCGTGTATAGATGTGAAATTTTGCATAGTAATATTGTTGTTTTGAATTTAGACCATTTAGATTTTTCAGTGCTAAACGTTCAAATATTCTAAGGAATGAGGAAAAAAGAGACAACCAGATGGCGGAGTTATTTTTTACCGTTACTAAGCGTTTTTTAGCATTATTTGTAGGACTAATTTCAGTTTTTCTACAAAAACAAAAGCATTATTTCTTGAAATATTAAGCGGTGGTAACAAGCGTAAGACATTTGGATTGGAAGAAGAACCTGTGAAAATGAATTCTTCAAGCAGCAGTCTTTTTCGCAATTCTTTGATAGGAAACTCAAACTCTAAACCAATCATTAAGCCTTGTTGACGAATGTCTGTGATGCCTTCAATGGTTGATAATTGGGTTTTTAAAAAATTTCCAATAATGACTGCATTGTTCATAAGTGATTCTTCTTCAATGACTTCTAGCACAGAAAGAGCTGCAACACAAGCCAAATGATTACCGCCGAAAGTTGTTCCAAGGAGTCCATAGCGGGGTTTGAACTTTGGATGAATCAACACACCACCAATTGGAAATCCATTGCCCATGCCTTTGGCAATCGTGATTAAATCGGGTTTAATGTTTGCATATTGGAAAGCGAAAAATTGACCGCTGCGACCATAGCCTGATTGTATTTCATCTAAAATCAAGATTGCTTCCTGCTTTTTACAAAGCGCCGACAAGCTTTGTAAAAAAGAGATATTGGGAATATGGATGCCTCCAACCCCTTGAATACCTTCAATAATGACTGCGCAAACGTCACCTTTTGACAAACTTTTCTCAACACTTTCTAATTGGTTAAATTCGTGAAACTCTCTTTCAAAAAGACTATTAATGGGGGCTTGAATTTTTGAATTATCGGTCACATTCACCGCTGCGGAGGTTCGTCCGTGAAAAGCATTTTTAAATGCAATGATTTTGGTTTTTTTTGTATGAAAAGAGGCCAATTTGAGCGCATTTTCATTGGCTTCTGCTCCAGAGTTAACCAAGAATAGTTGATACTCCGGGCAGTTGGACAATTCGCCTAATTTTTGTGCCAACTCGACCTGCAAAGGGTTGTGAATAGAGTTGGAATAAAACGCTAAATTTTGTAATTGTGTGGCTATTTTTTTGACAAAACGAGGATGGCTATGCCCAATTGAAATGACTGCATGACCGCCATAAAAATCAAGGTATTTTTTGCCATTTTTATCCCAAACAAAACTCCCTTTCCCTTTAGTTATTTCGAGGTCAAAAAGTGGATATACATCGAATAATTTCATTGATTAGATTTTAAAAATTCGTTAAAAAACACCTGCTTTTAGATTCAGTCCTGCCGTTTCTGGCAATCCAAATTGTAAATTCATATTTTGTACCGCTTGTCCAGACGCACCTTTTGATAGGTTGTCTATTATACTAGTAATCAATATTTTACCATCTATTTTTTGCACTTTTAATAAACATTTATTCGTATGAATAACTTGTTTTAAATCCAAATTTTGCTTTGTAATATGAGTAAATGGAGCATCTTGATAAAAGGCTTCATATAGTTGAATGAGGTAGTCTTCCTTTGCGGATATTTCCATGTAAATACTGGCAAAGATACCTCTGGCAAAATCGCCACGGAGTGGCAAAAAATGGATGGTTTTATCAAAAGAAGTTTGGAGTTGTTGAACGCTTTGATGAATCTCTTCCAAGTGTTGATGGGAAAAAGGTTTATAGATAGACAGATTGTTGTTTCGCCAACTAAAATGGGTCGTTTTACTAGGGTTTTGTCCCGCACCAGTGGAGCCAGTAATGGCGTGAATGTGTACCTCTTTTTGCAGTAAATTAGCGGCTGCCAATGGTAGTAATGCCAATTGAATTGCTGTTGCAAAACAACCTGGATTGGCGATGTTTTGTGCATTTCGAATGGTTTTTTTATTCAATTCTGGAAGCCCGTAAACAAAGTTCTGTGCATTTGATTTTAATCGAAATTCAGTGCTTAAATCAATGATTTTTATTGAATCTGGAATCTCATTTTTCAATAGAAAATCATTAGAACGACCATGACCCATGCAAAGAAAAAGTAGATTAATCTCCAAGGAAATTTCGTTGGTGAAAGTCATGAAAATATCCCCAACTAAGTCTGTATGAATACTATCAATTGGGCGACCTGATTGACTTTCACTATGCACAAAAACGAGTTCGGTATTTGGATGATGGAGCAAAATTCTCAGTAATTCTCCAGCAGTATATCCTGCGCCGCCAATGATGCCTATTTTTATGGTTGTGTTGTTACTTTTCATTGTCAGCGAAGTTTTTTTGAGTAGTTTGTTGATATACTTTTAATTGATTACCTAAAATTTTAGTAAAGCCTTTAACATCGTCACCCGACCAGGCATTATTCATTTCACCATACTGACCGAAGCCGTTATTCATTAGGTCATGTTCAGATATAATTCCTTGTAAATCAAAACGATAGGGCAATAAAATAACATTGACTTCTCCTGTTACCAGCTGTTGAGTGTCTGTCAAAAACGTTTCAATATTTCGCATCACTGGGTCTAAAAATTGACCTTCATGAAGTAACATACCGTACCAATTAGATAACTGTTCTTTCCAATATTGTTGCCATTTGGTCAAGACGTGTTTTTCTAAAAGATGGTGCGCTTTGAGGATGATTAATGGGGCAGCTGCCTCAAAACCAACCCGTCCTTTAATACCGATAATGGTATCGCCAACGTGCATGTCGCGACCAATAGCATAAGGTGCAGCGAGTTTTTGTAGCGCTTGAATAGCTGCAGTTGGGTGGTCAAAAAAGTGCTGATTGATGCCGAACAATTCCCCTTTTTTAAAATGCAATTTTACCTCAGTTGGGGTAGTCTTTTCAAGTGGAGAAGGGTAGGCACTTTCAGGGAGAGGTTGATGAGAGGTAAGTGTTTCTACACCGCCGACACTAGTTCCCCAAAGACCTTGATTAATGGAATATTTGGATTTTTCCCAAGACCAATCAACGCTGTTTTTTTGCAAATAATCAATTTCTGCTTGGCGGGACAATTTGTTGTCACGGATGGGTGTAATGATTTCTAAATCATTGCCCAAAACCTGAAAAACTAAATCAAAACGCACTTGATCATTTCCAGCTCCTGTACTGCCATGTGCAATGGCTTTGACATTGATGGATTGAGCATATTTGACAATTTCGAGTGCTTGAAAAGTTCGTTCGGCACTAACTGACAATGGATAAGTATTATTGCGAAGCACATTGCCAAAAATGAGGAAACGGACACATTTTTCGTAATAGTCAGGAATCGCGTTGATACAGTGATAGGATTTTGCCCCTAATGCGTAGGCACGAGCTTCAATTTCTTGTCGTTCTTGGTCCGAAAAACCACCTGTATCCACACTGACGGCATGAACTTCCATTCCTTTTTCTAAGGTTAAATATTTGATACAAAAAGAGGTGTCAAGACCTCCAGAGTAGGCTAAAACTATTTTTTTCATCGTATTTTTTTTGTAATGGTTTAGGTCAGTAACACGTAGTGATTAATCAGAGGTTAGGAGTCAGGTGTCTGGACAAAAGAAATAAAAGAGATGAAATCATTTTTCAACTAGATTATTCTGATTCTTGACACCTCACCTCTGAGGCCTAAAAAATCATGTTTTTTTAATAATTAATGAGGTTAAATTAAGCCTCATTTCTTCTTCTTTTGACGGTGCCAACATCCCTGTACAAAGGCATAATTTCTGCTGATTTTGTTGTAAAATTGAATAATTGGGGCAGCTTGTGCATCCTTCCCAGAAGGCTTCATCTTGTGTCAATTCTGAAAAAGTAACGGGCTTATATCCTAATTCAGAGTTGATTTTCATGACTGCGAGGCTGGTCGTGATGCCAAAGACTTTAGCCTTTGGATATTTATTTCGCGCGTGATTAAAAGCTGCTTCTTTGAGAATTTTTGCGACGCCTTGTTTCCTGAATTTTGGAGAAACAATGAGACCGGAATTGGCGACATAATTACCTGTACTCCAAGTTTCGATATAGCAGAAACCAACCAAATCATCTCCTGCAAGCGCAATGACGGCTTTGTTGGCAGCCATTTTTTCTTGAAGATATTCAGGTGTTCTACGGGCAATTCCAGTACCTCGTTCGAGGGCAGACATTTCTATTAACTGGCAAATTTTCGTTGCGTAAATCCAATAGGATTTTGTGGCAATATGAATCGTGATATTCATTTTGACAAATCAGAATTGATGCTTTCGGAGAAGGGTGGATTATTCTAAATCCTTTAGTCGCAATCTATTGATTACAAATAAATTAAATCGAGTTGAATAATTCAGCAATGACCGAATAGACAAATTTTAAGAAAAATTATTCTGGAAATAGATGGATAGATTTTACCCACCCACAATGGATGATATGTATAATTATGCGCCCAATGGGCGACGACGGCGGCGGCGAACTACGGGTGTAGTTGGCTGTATTGATGAGTAATTATATGTCGTCGTCGTATTCATTATGCCCCAAATGTATTAGTATTGCTGTTACAATACCAAATCTAAATTTAAACTTTAAGAAGAAATAACTTTCAGGATGTGGTTAAGTTTTGAATAAATAACAAATTAAGAATTTAATTTGTTTTTATCTTAAAAAATGGTATAATGTTTTGAATAAAAAATATATAATGTTTTTTGTTTTTTAGACTGCTGGTTTCAAAGTCCAAATTGAGAACAAAATCGCTCTACGGTAATCTACTACGCGTTACTTAGTAGCTCTTCAAGTTAAAAACGTTCATAGCCAGTCACTAAAAATAGCTAAAGAATAACGATTCGTCCTTTATTAAACGAACTCTCTTGTAACCTTTCTACCACTTTTAAAATATTTAATATAACTTTGAGTAACTTTTTGCGTTAGGGAGTAGGAAAAAAAAACCTACGCTCTTATACCAATCCATGCATAACTATATTGACTTATCCATTATGAAAAATATTTTTTTACTACTATTAATCTCCTTTACTATAACGGCTTTTGGTCAACAAAAAGCTGTTGATTTTAAAGCGGGAGAAATATTGATTCAATTGTCAAAAAATGTAACAATTGATGATTTTTTGACCGACTTTAATCAACAAAATACCACTTTGCCTACCGTTAAACTAAAGAAAGTAACGGTGCGGCGATTGGACATGTTCCTATTAAGTTTTGATAGTAAAAAAGTAGAAACAACGACCGTCTTAAAACTATTCAGAGAAGAACCAAACATCCTTACCGCTCAATTAAATTATCGATTGGAAATGCGCGATAGCATTCCTGACGACCCACTTTTTACCGACCAATGGAGCTTAGAACGCATCCAAGCCCCTGGTGTTTGGGCATTTTCGACGGGTGGAACGTCTTTTGACAATGAGGAAATTGTGATTGCAGTCATTGATAGCGGATTTGACATCAATCACGAAGATTTACAAGATAATATCTGGCAGAATATTGCTGAAATTCCCGATAACAATCTGGACGACGACAACAATGGTTTTATTGATGATGTAGTTGGCTGGAATTTTTTTGAGAGCATGGCATCGCATCCGATTAGTTCACATGGTACCTCTGTTTCAGGGATTGTTGGCGCAAAAGGAGATAACAATACGGGGGTAACGGGAGTGAATTGGAACGTTAAGTTAATGCTATTTACTGCTCGTTTTTCGGAAGAAATTGCAGCAGCATATGGCTACGTGCTTGACCAAAGAATTTTATACAATGAAACAAATGGCGCGCAGGGAGCTTTTGTGGTGACCACCAATGCATCGCTGGGAATTAGCAATATCAGCTGTGATGAACAACCGCTTTGGCGAGATATGTACGACCCTTTGGGCGAAGCTGGAGTCCTCAGTGTAGCTGCCACGACCAACGATAGAAATACCGATGTAGATATATTTGGCGATATGCCGACGAGCTGTGAAAGTGATTACTTGATTACCGTAACCAATACGAATATAGAGGAAGAGCGAAGAGGTGGATTTGGTGCAACTACGATTGATTTGGGAGCACCAGGAACTGGTTCGACGACAGTGACTTCTACGGGCGGAAGCTCAAGTTATGATACGAATTTCGGAGGAACATCAGCAGCTTGTCCACACGTCGCGGGGTCGGTTGGTTTATTGTTCTCCTTGCCTTGCGAGTCGTTTGCCAATTTAGTGAAAACACAACCTGCACAGTCTGCCTTATTGATGAAACAAGCGGTTTTGGAAAGCGTTGACCTGATCAATGCGATGAATGGCGAGACGGTGACGGGTGGTCGTTTGAACCTATATAATAGTGCACAATTTCTTCACAGCTACTGCGTGGCAAATGATGGAGAAAGAGCTAATAATACCTTCCAAGAAACTTACATCGCAGACCCTGGATTTGTCAGAATCTATGCGTCAGATGGAACAGGAGACCGAATGTTGATTGATTTTTCAGCAATGAATTTTGAGCCACTACAAATGGCAGTTTACAATAGCATTGGACAAGTGATGTACAAAGATGAACTTAAACCTATCGCTTTTCAAAGTCAGACTTTTGAACTGGACGTCTATAGTTGGGGCGTAGGCGCGTATTTTGTTTCTATTTTGGGCATAGATGCTAAAGTAACGGGGAAGTTTCTGAAAAATTAGCGGATTGCGGGTTACGGGTTATTGGAAAGCGGTGATTGATATTTTGGGTAATGTAAAAAGTGCTCTTTTTTTTGAAAAATAGGTATTGCGCTGAAATGGCTTAAAAATAAAAAAATTGTGTCATCGAATTCAAAGCGAATCCGCAACCTGCAACCCGCAACTCGTAACCCGCACCCCGTTAACAACTCATTTAGAATTTTTGAAAACCGATTAACAATAATATTCTCAAAACTCCCGTAAGTTTGCATCGACAATCAGTGGAATGTTTGTTTGCAAGAAAAAAATCTTCTATTTTTGCGGATATTTTAAAAAATGGAGATATTATTGATAATAAAGATATAAGAGATGTTTGGTGATTCTATTACCAATATCTAAAATATCTTTTTTTCATAAAATCCGATTATCTAACATTCTGTTATTTCTTATAACTTTAAAAACTTTTCGACAATGTTGAAAAATTTCCGATTTGCAATTATCGCTGTAGCAGCTATCTTTATGATGGCAAGCTGTGGCAACGAAGCAGCTGACTCTGCAAAAGAAGACGCTCGCGAAGCTGTAACAACTCCTGCTGCTGCAACTAATCCTGCTGCTAAGCCAGTAGCGACACCACCAGCTGCACCTGCTGGTCCTACAACTGCAGTTAATTTTGCAGAAACTGAATTTAACTTCGGTAAAGTAGTCGCTGGTGAGAAAGTAAGTCACACTTACAAATTCACCAACACAGGTAAAGAACCATTAATCATCAGCAACGCTAAAGGTAGCTGTGGATGTACTGTTCCAGAATGGCCACGTGAGCCAATCGCTGTTGGCGGTACTGGTGAAGTAACTGTTGTGTTTGACAGTAAAAACAAAAAAGGTCCTCGTAACCAAAAAGTTACTTTGACTGCTAACACTGATCCACCACAAACTTTCATTTACTTGAAAGGAGAGGTTGATCCAGATCCGAATGCACCAGCGGCTAAAACGCCACAAGTGCAAGTTCAGTAAGATTTTTCTTACCGAATATAGAACAAAAGCCTGCATAATTGATTACAATTGTGCAGGCTTTTTTAATGATAGGTATTGGGTATTTGGTACTGGGTATTGGGTGATGTTGCACCCAATACCCAGTACCAAATACCAAATACCCAATACCAACACAATGAAAAATTATCTTTCCTTAATCAAATTCAGCCATACTATTTTCGCGCTACCTTTCGCGTTATTGGGCTTTTTTTTAGCCACCCAAAAAATGGGAACGGGTATCAGTTGGCGAATATTTGCGCTAGTGCTGCTCTGCATGGTATTTGCGCGAAGTGCAGCGATGGCATTCAACCGATATTTGGATAGAGATATTGATGAAAAAAATCCCCGGACAGTCGTGCGGGAGATTCCAGCGGGCGTGATTTCGCCGAAGGCTGCACTATTCTTTGTTATTTTAAATGGGGTGTTTTTTATCGCGACGACTTGGTTTATCAATCCATTGTGTTTTTATTTATCGCCAGTAGCTTTGCTGGTAATTTTGGGTTATTCTTACACCAAGCGATTTACTTTTTTATGTCATTTTGTCTTGGGATTAGGGCTTGCCTTAGCTCCAATTGGCGCGTATCTAGCCGTCGGTGGCGGCTTTGATTTAATACCAATCTTATTTTCTGTGGCGGTTCTATTATGGGTGTCGGGCTTCGATATTATTTATGCCTTGCAAGATATTGATTTTGATAAGTCCTTGAATCTCAACTCTGTGCCTGTAACGTTGGGTAGAGTAGGAGCCCTGCGCTTATCGATGGTATTGCATGTGATTTGTGCAGCGGTGATGGTGTTTGCGAGTTATCAGGTGAGCTTGCTTTATCCATCGGCAAGTTGGTTGAGTTGGGTTGCTACGGCGGTGTTTGTTGGCTTGTTATTCTATCAACATACTTTGGTGAAGCCGAATGATTTGAGTCGGGTGAATTTAGCATTTTTTACTACGAATGGAGTGGCGAGCGTGATTTTTGGGGGCGTGATGATTTTGGATTTGTTGATGTAGTTTTGAAATTTTCAGCTTGAATTTAAAAATTACGCTGTACATCTCCTGTGTGTAGTCTTCAGACCAATGCCGTTGAATTAAAAAATTCGGTAGTGTAACAAATGTGCACCACCATTTATTGAAAAAGTGATTTGTTACTGTGTAAACGAAGGTTTTTCAAGTTTGAGCAGCGAGAAAATCGTAAGGTTTTCGAGCTTCAAAAAACACAGTGCGCGTTGCCTGCGGCAACGCGGGAGGGGTATTAAGGGACAAAAATTATTTTTGCAAAATC